>JALWNJ010000360.1 GCA_026995955.1 Gammaproteobacteria bacterium | reverse complement strand
GCCCAGTGCAGCTAATGGGCATTGCCGATGACGAAGGTCACCGCCATGGTCTCGCCCAGCGCCCGGCCCAGACCCAGCATGATGCCACCCATCACGCCGACGCGGGTCATCGGCAGGATGATGTGCCACACCACCTCCCAGGTGGTGCAGCCCAGGCCGAAGGCCGATTCGCGCAGCTCGGCCGGCACCGTCTCGAACACATCGCGCATGACCGAGGCGATGAAGGGAATGATCATGATGGCCAGGATGATGCCGGCGGTGAACACGCTGATGCCGAGCGGCGGCCCCTGGAACAGCACGCCGATCACCGGCAGCTCGCCGAGGGTGTCGGTGAGTACGGGCTGGATGTATTCGGCGAAGAAGGGCGCAAAGACGAACAGTCCCCACATGCCGTAGATGATGCTGGGGATCGCCGCCAGCAGCTCGATCGCCGTGCCGACCGGCCGCTTGAGCCAGGGCGGCGCCAGTTCGGTGATGAACAGGGCGATGCCGAAGCTCACCGGCAGCCCGAAGATCAGCGCGATGATGGACGAAACCAGCGTGCCGACGGTGGGCGAGAGCCCGCCGAACATCTCGGTGACCGGGTTCCACTCGGCGCTGGTGACGAAGCCCCAGAAGCCGAACTTCTCGAACGCCGGCTGCGCGCCCTGATAGAGCATGACCCCGATCGCGCCCAGCACCAGCAGCACGGTGATGGCCGCCAGCCGGGTCAGGCCCGAGAACAGCAGGTCTCCGAAAACGGGGGAACTGGCGCCCTTTCCCGCCTCGCTGGGGGTCAGAATTCTCGCAGTCATCACGACCTCGGCAACATCGAGCGGCCCGGGCAGGCCCGGGCCGCATTACGGTACCAGATATCCGGTTGCCCGGGGAGGGGCAGTCTACTGCTGCTGCCCCTGCGGGGTCCACACCGGCTTGCCGTCTGCCGTCCGGATCTCGTTCGCCCAGGTCTGTTCGACCATCTTCACCACCTCGTCGGGCATGGGCACGTAATCCAGCTCGGCCGCCATCTTCTGGCCATGGCGGAAGGCCCAGTCGAAGAACCTGAGCACGGCCGCGGTGCGCTCCGGCCGGTCGGGACGGGCATGGACGATGACGAAGGTGGCGCCGGTAATGGGCCAGGCCTGCTCGCCCGGCTGATCGGTGAGCACCAGGTAGTAGTGCTTCGCCTTGCCCCACTCGGCTCCGGCCGCAGCAGCCTGGAAGTTGGCGGCGGTGGGCGCGACGAAGTTGCCGGCGCGGTTCTTGAGCAGGGTGTAGGTCATGCGGTTCTGCAGCGCATAGGCGTACTCCACGTACCCGATGCCCCCCTTGATGCGCTTGACATAGGAGGCCACGCCCTCGTTGCCCTTGCCGCCGACGCCGGCGGGCCAGGACACGGCCTTGGCGACCCCCACCTTCTGCTTCCATTCCGGGCTCACCTTGCCCAGGTAGCTCGTGAAGATGAAGGTGGTGCCGGAGCCGTCGGAGCGGTGCACCACGGTGATCTTGCGGTCCGGCAGCGACAGCCCCGGGTTCAGCGCGGCGATGCGCGGATCGTTCCACTTGCGGATCTTGCCGAGGAAGATGTCGGCCAGGGTCGGGCCATCCAGCCGCATCTTGCCGGACGCCAGCCCGGGCAGGTTCACCACCGGCACCACGCCGCCCATGATCTGCGGCCACTGGATCATGCCGTACCTGTCCAGTTCCTCGGGCTTCATCGGTGCGTCGGAGGCACCGAAATCGACAGTCTTCTTCTTGATCTGCTTGATACCGCCCCCGGAGCCGATGGACTGGTAGTTCAGGCGCACGCCGGTGGCCTTGTGGTAGGCCTCGGCCCATTGGGCAAAGATGGGATAGGCGAAGGTGGAACCTGCGCCGTTGATCTGGTTGACCTCGGCCTGTGCCGCAGTCACGACCCCCACCGACAGGACGATGGCAGCCGCGGAAATCACGATCTTCTTGAACATGGACACGATCCTCGAATGCGTTCACTCGGTTTCCGGGGCGCCCTCCAGCCGTGCCGGAGCGCTCCCGCCGGGCAGCGGCCTCATCACCGCCACCGCTGCGCATTCTAGACATGTTTTGTTACAGAAATGTGATGGCCCGATCCGGGTCAGGCCGGATCTCCCTCCGCACCCGGCCGACCGCGGGGCCCGGATCTTCCTGCCGTGCAGCCTCCGGGGCCGGACAGCCCCCTGCCCGCCGCTGTTCCGCCATGCCCCGGCCCGCGCAACGAATGGAAAGCGGACGCCCGAACTGGTATTTTATGCGGCCTTCCGCCCGCGCCGCGGGCGTGTTCCGGAGCCGTCATGAGCCAGCGCCAGATCCTCGTCACCAGCGCCCTGCCCTATGCCAACGGGCCGATCCACATCGGCCATCTGGTCGAGTACATCCAGACCGACATCTGGGCCCGGTTCCAGCGCCTGCGCGGCCATCACTGCCTCTATGT
>JALWNJ010000359.1 GCA_026995955.1 Gammaproteobacteria bacterium | reverse complement strand
CGGCGAAATCGGCATTCTCGGAGAGAAAGCCGTAGCCGGGATGGATGGCCACCGCATCGGTCACCTCGGCGGCGCTGATGATGGCCGGGATGCTGAGATAGCTCTCGGTGGAGGGGGCTGGTCCGATGCACACCGATTCGTCGGCCAGGCGGACGTGCTTGAGGTCACGGTCGGCCTCGGAGTGCACGGCCACCGTCTTGATGCCCAGCTCACGGCAGGCGCGCAGGATGCGCAGCGCGATCTCGCCGCGGTTGGCGATGAGTACCTTGTCCAGTTTCATCATGGGGCTAGCCGATTACAAAGAGAGGTTGGCCGTACTCCACGGGTTGACCGTTTTCCACCAGGATGGCCTTGATGGTGCCGCTGACATCGGCCTCGATCTGATTGAGCATCTTCATCGCCTCGATGATGCACAGCGTATCGCCCTCGGAGACCGTGTCGCCGACCTCGACGAAGGGCTTGGCGCCCGGTGACGGGGCGCGATAGAAGGTGCCCACCATCGGCGAGGTGACGACATGACCCGGGGGCAGGGCGTCGCCACTGTCGGCGGTCTCTTCGCCAGCCGGCGCTGCGGGCTCGGCGGCCGGCGCCGGCGCGGCGGCCACCACCTGAGGGGCTACCGGCGCGGCCGGTGCGCTGCTGCTGTAGCGACTGATGCGTACCGATTCCTCGCCTTCGTGGATCTCGATCTCGGCGACGCCGGATTCCTCGAGCAGTTCGATGAGTTTCTTGATCTTGCGGATGTCCATGTTCGGTTCCCGTGGTTCAGCTGTGGTCTTGCAGCCGGTGGTGGGCCGCCAGCAGGGCCAGCTCGTAGCCGAGCGGGCCGAGGCCGGCGATCACCCCCGCCGCGATGTCCGAGAGATACGAGTGATGACGGAAGGGCTCGCGGGCATGCACGTTGGACAGGTGCACCTCGATGAAGGGCACCCCCACCCCGAGCAGCGCGTCACGCAGGGCCACGCTGGTATGGGTGAAGGCCGCCGGGTTGACGAGGATGAAGTCGGTGTCGTCCTCGCCCGCCTGGTGAATGCGCGCCACCAGCTCGTGTTCGGCGTTGCTCTGCAGGTGATCGAGCTGGTGGCCGAGTTCCCGGGCCCGGTTCTGCAGACGGGTCACGATGTCCTCCAGCCGGTCGGCGCCATAGTGTTCGGGCTCGCGTCGGCCGAGCAGGTTGAGGTTGGGGCCGTTGAGCAGCAGGATTCTGGCCATCTGCAGGCATTTCCCGTGGATCTGTCGTGAATGCGCGGCGATCTTTCAGAAGCCGTCCGTCCAGGGAATGATGGACCAAGATTTTCCCCGTGTCCATAGGGGAATGCGCGGTTTCCCGGAAGTTTGACGCAGTTCGCGCAACAATCCGGGGAAATCAGTCTTCCTTGAGCAGTGCCTCGACCATGCGGGTCAGTTCGTCGGCGTTGAGGGGCCGGGCGCGGGCATAGCGGATGCGCCCCTGGCGGTCGATGAGCACGCTGTAGGGCAGGCCGCCCAGGCTGTTGCCATAGCGGCGCGAGACCTCGGCGGCATCGGCTTCGCCGTGGAGGATGGGATAGTCGATGGCCAGGCCATCCGCGAAGTCCTGCACCATGTCCCGCTGGTCGATGGCCACGCCCACCACTTCGAACCCCTTGGGGCCGAGGGCCTCGCGGACCTTCATGAAGTCCGGGATCTCCTTCTGGCAGGGCGGACACCAGGTGGCCCAGAAATTGAGCAGCACGATCTTTCCGTCCCATTCCGAGATGTCGTGCGGATTGCCTTCCAGATCGGGAAGGCGGAACTCCGGGCGTTTTTTGCCGAGCACGGGCGCATTGACGGCGGGGTCGTCGATTCCGACCGGCCCCTTCGTGGTCTTTCCCTGGTCGCGCAGCGTCATGGAGCCGATCCACAGCCCGGCGACCAGCGCCATGATGACGGCGACCAGCAGGGTCGCCTTGAGGCCCAGGCTGCCGACGGCCTGATGATCGGGGCTCTGGTTCATGTCAGCGTTGTTCCTTGATGGCCTGCAGCCGTTTGACGAACTGTTCCGGGGGCATGAAGCCGACCACGCGCAGGTTGCGCTGTTCCCGCCCCTCATGGTCGAAGAACAGGATGGCGGGCGGGCCAATGAGGCCGAAACGCTTGAGCAGGGCCTGATCGGCGGCGTCATTGGGCGTGACGTCGGCCTGCAGCAGCATCATGCCGCGGGTGGCCTCGATCACGGCCGGGTCGTGGAAGGTGTACTTCTCCATTTCCTTGCAGGAGATGCACCAGTCGGCATAGAAGTCGAGCATCACCGGCTGGCCCTTGGCGCGCGCCTCGGCCAGCGCCGCCTCGAGTCCGTCGATGCCCTTGATCTGGCGGAAGGCCAGCCCCTGCTGTTCGGGCGCGGCCGTGCCGCCCACGGCCACCGGCTGGCTGTGGCGCAGGGGTTGCAGCAGATCTTCGCCGCCACGGGC
>JALWNJ010000358.1 GCA_026995955.1 Gammaproteobacteria bacterium | reverse complement strand
CTGCAAGACAGTAAATAGTTTATTAGAATATACTGATAGTGTCTAGTACTTTAGGGCTGTCGGCGGCCCTGCAGCCATGCTCAGTCCCGACGGCAGAGTCTCGACCAGGCTTCGGCTTCCTCGGGGGTGGGCGCCGGCCCCATCAGCATGGCGATCCCGCGCGTCTCCGGCGTTCCTTCCAGAGCGATCTTGAGCGTCATGGTGATGGGCACGGAAAGGAACATGCCCACCGGTCCCAGCACCCAGCCCCAGAAGATCATCGACAGCAGCACGATCAGTGGCGACAACCCGAGCCGGCTGCCCATGAAGCGCGGTTCGAGGAAGCTGCCGATCAGGTTGTTGACCACCAGGTAGACCACCACCACCCAGGTCGCCAGGCTGGGCCCGCCGACCACCAGACTGAGCAGCACGACCGGGATGCCGGCAAGGATGGAGCCGATGGTAGGAATGTAGTTGAGCAGGAAGGCCAGCGTGCCCCACAGCACGGGGTAGGGGACCGACAGCAGCCACAGCAGCAGGCCAATGAGGAGGCCGGTGGCGAGGCTGGTCATGGTCTTGATGGCCAGATAGCGGTTGATCTTCTCGCCGATGCCGTAGAGGGTGTCGAGGTCGTGGCCCCGGCTGCTGGCCAGACACTTGAGCTTGATCTGGAAGCTGCGCGCCTCGAACAGCAGGAACAGCACGGTGATGAAGATGAGAAAGCCATTGCCCAGCGTGCTGCCAAGGCCGTTCATGAGATTGCTGACCAGACGCAGGGCGGTGCCGGGCGAGACGATCTCGCTCATCTCGGTCTTGGGTACCTCCACGCCATGGACTTCCAGCCAGTCCAGCAGGCCGCGGGTCTGGCTCTCCAGGGTGGCGCTGTATTGCGGCAGGTCGCGGGTGAAGCTGGCCAGCGATCCGGCCAGCAGGGAGGCGATGCCCACGGTGGCAAGCACCACGGCGCTCAGCACGGCCAGCAGCGCCAGCGCATTCGGCCAGCCACGCCGGCACAGGTAGAAGTAGGGCGGGGCGGTGATGATGGCGATGAACAATGACAGCAGGAAGGGGTTGACCAGTTCCGCCGCTTCCCGCATGCCGGCGATGATGACGACCAGGGCGGCCAGAATGAAGACAATCTGCCGTATCAGTGGGGTCTGCTGTGATGGAGTCATGTTCGTGCTCATCCGTGCCTTTTCTCTGCTTCTTTTCTCTATTGTCGTCCGGGGCAGGGCAGAGCAGCCTTGCACCGGCCATTGCCGCCGCTGCCCGGCTTGCCTAGACTACCGGCTCTTTCGTTGCATCGCCAGCCGAGCTTCATGAACGAGGACGCAAAGATCCAGGTCCGGGCGCAGGCCACGCTAGATGACCTGTTGCAGCAGCGCTGCCTGATGCTGGCCACCGTCGATGGCGAAGGTCGCCCCGAGGCCAGCACCCTCCCGTTCCTGCTGCACGGTGACGAGTTCGTGGTACTGGCCAGCGAGCTGGCACGCCATACCCACAACCTGCGTCAGCAGGGCGAGGCCGCCGTGCTGATCACCGAGGACGAGGCCGAGTGTCGCCAGCCCTTCGCGCGCCAGCGCCTGCAGATGCGCTGCCGTGCGCAGCTGGTCACGGAGACGGATCAGACGGAGGTCCTGCGCGAGGGATTCATGGATCGCTTCGGCAAGACGGTGGAACTGCTCACCAGCCTGCCGGACTTCCGTTTCTTCACGCTGCACCAGGTCGAGGCCCAACTGGTCACCGGTTTCGGCCAGGCCTGGCGGCTCGACTGGCCGGCACGCAGGCTGCAGCGCATTACCCCAAGCGGCGACGACTGAGTACAATGTAGTCTTCGCGCAACCACCCGCCCCTCAACCCGAAGCCAACAAGGAGTCCACATGGGTCTCGGCCCCGTCATGCTCGACCTGGCCGGTACGGAACTCGGCCCCGAGGAACGCGAGCTGCTGCTTCACCCTGCCTGCGGCGGAGTCATCCTCTTTACCCGCAACTACGAATCTCCGGGGCAATTGCTGGAGCTGGTGGACTCCATCCACGGCCTGCGCGAGCCGCACCTGCTGGTGGCGGTGGATCACGAGGGCGGCCGCGTGCAACGCTTCCGGCACGGCTTTACCCACCTGCCGCCCGCGGCACGCATCGGCGCCGAATGGAGCCATGACCGGGAAAGAGGGCGATCCCTGGCCCGGACGATGGGTTGGCTGCTGGCCAGCGAACTGCGCGCGGTGGGCGTGGACTTCAGTTTCGCGCCGGTCCTGGATCTTGCCCATGGCGTGAGCGGCGTCATCGGCGACCGTGCCTGGCACCGCAGCCCGCGCGCGGTCACCGAACTGGCGCACCAGTTCATGGCGGGGCTGCAGGAGGCCGGCATGGAGGCCGTGGGCAAGCACTTTCCGGGGCACGGCGGCGTGCGCGAGGACTCGCACCTGACGCTGCCGGTAGACGAACGGCCGCTGGAGGAAC
>JALWNJ010000357.1 GCA_026995955.1 Gammaproteobacteria bacterium | reverse complement strand
GGCGGGGCCTCGCAGCGGCTCCAGCCGGCCGTGCACCGGGCGGAAGGCCTCCAGGCCGCGGCGCACCTCGTCCAGCGTGGCGCCGGCCGCCAGCGCCGCCGCCGCCGCGGCCAGGGCGTTGGCGCGATTGTGGCGCCCGGGCACCGACAGCGCCACCTCGACGCTGTCGCCCTGCCAGTGAATGCGCAGATGGCTGCCATGCGGCTCCCCGCGCACCTCGGCCTCGGCGCCCAGCCCGAAACGGATCATCCGCTGGCCGTGCAGGCAACCGCGCCAGTATTCCTCGAAGCGGTCGTCGGCATTGACGATGGCGGTGGCATCCGGGCGCAGTTCCTCGAACAGCTCGCCCTTGGCCTGGGCCACGCCCTCGAGATCGCCGAAGCCCTCCAGGTGTGCCGGCCCGGCATTGGTCACCAGGCCGATGTCCGGATCGCAGATGCGCGCCAGATAGCGGATCTCGCCAAAGTGGTTGGCGCCCATCTCGATCACCGCATAGCAGTGTTCGGCACGCAGCCCGAGCAGGGTCAGCGGCATGCCGATGTCGTTGTTCAGGTTGCCACGGGTGGCCAGTACCGGCCCGCGCAGGGAGAGGATGGCGGCGGTCATCTCCTTGACCGTGGTCTTGCCGTTGCTGCCGGTCAGCCCGATCACGACGAGATCCTGCTGTGCATGGCGCCAGGCTCCGGCCAGACGGCCCAGTGCCAGGCGGGTGTCGTCCACCACGATCTGGGGTACGCCGACCGCCAGCTGGCGTGACACCATCAGCGCCGTGGCGCCACCCGCCACCGCGGCCTCGGCAAAGTCGTGGCCGTCGAAGTTCGGCCCGGACAGGGCCACGAACAGGCTGCCCGGCTCGATGCGGCGGCTGTCGGTGCCCACGCCCCCGACCGGCACATCGGCGCCCTGCAGACACCCCCCGGCCATGCGCGCGATCTCGGCGCTGCCCAGCCAGCTCATGGCATCACCTCCTCGAGATGGCGCAGCACCTGCTCGCGGTCGCTGTGACGGATGCGCCGGTTGCCGATGAGCTGCACCTCCTCGTGGCCCTTGCCGGCGATCACCACCACATCGCCCGGCTCGGCGCCGGCCACCGCCAGGTCGATGGCATGGATGCGGTCCAGCTCGATGCGCACATGGTCGGGCCGGGTGATGCCGCGCAGCACCTCCTCGGCGATGGCCGCCGGGTCCTCGCTGCGCGGGTTGTCGCTGGTGAGCACCACGCGGTCGGCGAGCTGCTCGGCCACCGCGCCCATCAGCGGACGCTTCCCGGGATCGCGGTCCCCGCCGCAGCCGAACACCACCCACAGCTTGCCCCGGCAATGCGCGCGGGCGGCGGAGAGCACATGCTCCAGCGCCGCCGGGGTATGCGCGAAATCGACGATCACCAGGGGCCGCTCGCCGCCGCCGTAGGGCTCCATGCGCCCCGGGATCACATGCACCCGGGACAGCCGCTCGAGCGCCTCGTCGAGTGCCATGCCCTCGCCCAGCAGCACCCCCAGCGCAGCCAGCAGGTTGGCGGCGTTGAAGGCACCGAGCAGGCGACTCTGCAAACGCCCCTCGCCCGCAGGGGTGACCACTTCCATGACCAGCCCCCGGTCACCGAACTCGAGCTTGCGCGCCACCAGCAGATCGTCTTCGCCGGCACGCCCGGCATCGAGACTGAAGCCCAGCACCCGCACCCGGCCCCGCAGCGATTCGGCCAGCGCGTCGCCCACCGCGTCGTCCACATTGATGACCGCGGTGTGCAGGTCCGGGCACTGGAACAGGCGCCGCTTGGCCTCCGCATAGGCCTCGAGGTCGCCGTGATAGTCCAGATGATCGCGGCTCAGGTTGGTGAACACCGCGCTGCGGAAGCGCACGCCGCTCACCCGGTGCTGGTCCAGCGCGTGCGAGGACACCTCCATCGCCACATGACGACAGCCCTGGGCGCGAAAGGCGTCCAGCAGGCCCTGCACGGTGACCGCGTCCGGGGTGGTGTGGCTGCCGGGCTGCAGGCTGCCCACGAGCCCGGCGCCCAGGGTGCCGATGTAGCCGGCGGGCCGGTCGTCCTCGCTCAGCGCCTCGGCCAGGATGTGCGCCACCGAGGTCTTGCCGTCGGTGCCGGTGACGCCGTGCACCGTCAGATCGGCAGAGGGATCCTCGTGGAAGCGCGCCGCGATCTCGCCCACGCGGCGGCCCAGTTCGGGAACCTCGAACATCGGCACCGGCCAGTCCAAGTCGGCCGCCGAGACCTGCGCCGAGGGCTCCCAGGCAATCGCCGCCGCGCCCTCGGCCACGGCATGGCCGGCATGCGCCAGGCCGTGCTCGCGATGTCCCTGGCGCGCCAGGAACAGCCAGCCGGGGCGCACCTCGCGGCTGTCCAGCGTCAGCCCCCCGATGTCGCGATCCCGGGTCGGCCGCACCTCGGCCAGGCCGGCCAGCAGGCGGGAAAGGCGGGCGC
>JALWNJ010000356.1 GCA_026995955.1 Gammaproteobacteria bacterium | reverse complement strand
GTGCAGACGGCTATGAAGCTGGTGACGGTCGGCGCGCGCGAGAAAGTGGTCGGCTGCCACATTCTCGGTCCCGGTGCCGACGAGATGCTGCAGGGCTTTGCCGTCGCCCTGCGCATGGGCGCCACCAAGCGGGATCTGGACGACACCATCGCCATCCATCCCACCAGCGCCGAAGAACTGGTGACCATGCGATGAACCTGCGCCCCTTCGAAGGCGGCGAACCGCGGCTCGGAAAGCGGGTGTTCGTGGACCCGGCCGCGGTCGTCATCGGCGATGTCGAACTGGGCGACGACTGCTCGGTGTGGCCCGGCACCGTGATCCGCGGCGACATCCACCACATCCGCATCGGCGCCCGCACCAATGTGCAGGACAACAGCACGCTGCATGTGACTCACGCCAGCGAATACACGGCCCCTGGGGGGTACCCGCTGCACATCGGCGAGGAGGTCACCATCGGCCACGGCGCCATCGTCCATGCCTGCACCGTCGGCAACCGCTGCCTGATCGGCATGGGCAGCATCGTGCTCGACGGCGCCGTGCTGGACGACGAGGTGCTGCTCGGCGCCGGCAGCCTGGTGGCGCCCGGCAAGCAGCTCGAGGGGGGTTATCTGTGGCTGGGGCGGCCGGCGCGGCGCTCGCGGCCGCTCACGCAGCGGGAGCGCGACTATCTGCGCTATTCCGCCGATCACTATGTGCGGCTGAAGGATCGTTTCCTGGCGTGAGCGCGCATCTGCCCGAATGGCTGCAGCCGCTGCTGCCCTGGCTGGCGCCGATGGCCGGCCTTTCCCTGTTGCTTCTGGTCGGCAGCATCCTCGCCCTGCCCTGGCTGGTGACCCGCAGCCCCGAGGACTACTTCGTCTCGCCCGAGCCGTGGCGCGCCAGCCATCCACCGCGCCATCCGCTGGTCCTGCTCGCCCTGCTGCTGGTGAAGAACCTGGCCGGCGCCGTGCTGCTGCTGATGGGCCTGCTGATGCTGGTGCTGCCCGGCCAGGGCGTACTGACCATGCTGGCCGGCATCGTGCTGCTCGACTTCCCCGGCAAGCGACGCCTGGAACGCTGGCTGATCCGCCAGCCGGCCCTGTTCCAGGGCATCAACTGGCTGCGCCGGCGCAGCGGGCACGATCCCCTCTTGCCCCCGGAGGATTGATTCGGCGACAGCGTAAAGGCGGGTGGTCTACAGCCTGGCCAGCTGCTCGCCGATGCGCCGCTCGATGACGGCCGGATCGAGGATCACGGCCTCCTGACCGTCGGCGATGACATTGAGCGCCACGATGTCGCAATCGGCGTCTCGGGTGCCGCCCTTGACCAGCTGCTCGGGGGCCAGGCGCACCGGATGCGGGATACCGCTCACCTCCACCGCGTACCATTGCAGGCCCGGGATCTGCTCGATGGCGTACAGCACCACATAGCGCGAGTCCTTGCTGGCGCGCGACTGTCGCCCGCACATCTGCTCCAGCGAGATGGTGGGTATCTGCTGCCCGCGCCACTGGATCATGCCGCGCAGCCAGGGCTCGGCCCCCTTGACCGGCTGGATCATCTCGCGCGGAATGACCTCGGCCAGCCCGGTCTGCGGGACCAGCACCTGCTGGTCGGTGATGGGGATGAGCAGGCTGTTGATGCGATCCTGTTCCGTAGCCACGCGCCCCTCCTCAGGCCTGCTTCCGCTTGCCGGTCTCGGCCAGCAGGCCGTTGATCTCCTCCAGCAGCTCCGACTCCTGGTAGGGCTTGCCGAGATAGCGGTTGACGCCAATGTCCATGGCCCGCTGGCGATGCTTCTCGCCGGTGCGCGAGGTGATCATGATGATGGGGATGTCGCGCAGCCGCTCGTCGTTGCGGATGTGGGTTGCCAGCTCGTAGCCGTCCATGCGCGGCATCTCGATGTCGAGCAGCATCAGGTCGGGCAGATGGTCCTCGTGCAGGTTGGCAATGGCATCGACCCCGTCCTTGGCGGTAATGACATCGAAGTCGTTGCGCTCCAGCATGCGGCTGGTCACCTTGCGGATGGTGATGGAGTCGTCGACCACCATCACCAGCGGCTTGCGCGCCGCCTCGGCGGCCTCTGCCGCGGCCTCTTCCTCGCCGGCGCTGTAGACGAGCTTCACGCCGGCGCTCATGCGCACCAGGCTGGGCACGTCGAGAATCAGCACCACGCGACCGTCACCGAGAATGGTGGCCCCGGAGATGCCGCGCACCTTGGCCAGCTGCGGGCCCACCGACTTGACCACCACCTCGCGGCTGCCGAGCAGGCCCTCGACCTGCAGCGCCAGACGATGTCCGCCGGAGATCACCAGCAGCACCGGGTACAGCTGATCCGGATCCTCCAGGGCCGGCGAGGCCGTGCCGAGCAGCGCGCCCAGGTGCTTGAGTTCGTAGTCGTAGGCGGCGTATTCGATGGTCGGGTTGGCCTCGTCGTAGCGTGTGGCCAGCTCGCCCGCGCTCATGCGCACGATGCCCTCG
>JALWNJ010000355.1:1387-2477 GCA_026995955.1 Gammaproteobacteria bacterium | reverse complement strand
CCCCTACGCCAACGGCGACATCCACATCGGGCACGCCGTCAACAAGATCCTCAAGGACATCATCGTCAAGAGCCGTACCCTGGCCGGCTTCGATGCGCCCTATGTGCCGGGCTGGGACTGCCATGGCCTGCCCATCGAGCTGCAGGTGGAGAAGAAGATCGGCAAGGCGGGCAAGGAGGTCGATGCCGCCACCTTCCGCCGGGCCTGCCGCGAATACGCCGCCGAGCAGGTGGACGGCCAGCGCCGCGACTTCCGCCGCCTGGGCGTGCTCGGCGACTGGGACAACCCCTACCTGACCATGGACTACCGTTTCGAGGCCGACATCGTGCGCAGCCTTGGCCGCATCATCGAGCAGGGCCACCTGGTGAAGGGCGCCAAGCCGGTGCACTGGTGCGTGGACTGCGGCTCGGCGCTGGCCGAGGCCGAGGTGGAATACGAGGACAAGACCTCGGATGCCATCGATGTCCGCTTCGAGGTGGCAAGCCCCGAAGAACTCGCCGAGCGCTGCCCCGAGCTGGGCGGCAGCGGCCCGGTGTCGGTGGTCATCTGGACCACCACGCCCTGGACCCTGCCCGCCAACCAGGCGGTGGCGGTGCACCCCGACCTCGAGTACCTGGTCATCCAGCTCGGCGACGAACGCCTGATGGTGGCCGAGGACCTGCGCGAGGACGCCCTGGCGCGCTGGGCGCTGGGCGAGGGCGAGGTGGTCGGCACCTGCCGCGGCAGCCAGCTCGAGGGGCTGATGCTGCGCCACCCCTTCTACGACCGCGAGGTGCCCGTCATCCTCGGCACCCATGTCACCACCGACGCCGGCACCGGCGCCGTGCACACCGCCCCCGGCCACGGCCAGGAGGACTATGTGGCCGGCCTCGCCTACGGCCTGCCGGTGGACAACCCTGTGGGGCCCGACGGCCGCTTCCTGCCCGGCACCGAACTGTTTGCCGGCGAATCGGTGCACCAGGCCAACGGCCATGTCATCGAGGTACTGAAGTCACACGGCACCCTGGTCTGCAGCGGCAAGGTGCACCACAGCTACCCGCACTGCTGGCGCCACAAGACGCCGATCATCTTCCGCGCCACGCCGCAGTGG
>JALWNJ010000355.1:0-1377 GCA_026995955.1 Gammaproteobacteria bacterium | reverse complement strand
CCGCCGAGCTCATCGAGGCCGTGGCCCGACGCATCGAGGCCGAGGGCATCCAGGCCTGGTTCGACCTCGACCCCGCCGAGCTGCTCGGCGACGAGGCGGCCGACTACGAAAAGGTGCAGGACACGCTGGATGTGTGGTTCGACTCCGGCGTCACCCACGCCTGCGTGCTCGAGCGCCGCGAGGAACTGGCCTGGCCGGCCGATCTCTACCTGGAGGGCTCCGACCAGCACCGTGGCTGGTTCCAGTCCTCGCTGCTCACCAGCACCGCGATGCATGGCAAGGCCCCCTACCGCCAGGTGCTCACCCACGGCTTCACCGTGGACGACAAGGGCCGCAAGATGTCCAAGTCGCTGGGCAATGTCATCCCGCCGCAGAAGGTCTGCAACAGCCTCGGCGCCGACATCCTGCGCCTGTGGGTGGCGGCCACCGACTACTCCGGCGAGATGGCCGTCTCCGACGAGATCCTCAAACGCTCAGCCGACGCCTACCGCCGCATCCGCAACACCGCCCGCTTCCTGCTCGCCAACCTCAATGGCTTCGACCCGGCGCGCGATCGTCTCGCCCCCGAGGACATGCTGGCCCTGGACCGCTGGGTGGTGGACCATGCGCGCCGCCTGCAGGAGGAGATCACCCGCGCCTACGAGCACTACCAGTTCCACCTCATCTACCAGAAGCTCATCAACTTCTGCACCGTGGAGCTGGGCAGCTTCTACCTCGACATCGTCAAGGACCGGCAGTACACCACCCAGGCCGAGAGCCGCGCGCGGCGTTCGGCGCAGACCGCCATGTACCACCTGATCGAGGCCATGACACGGTGGATGGCGCCGATCCTCTCCTTTACCGCAGAGGAGATCTGGCAGCACATCCCGGGCGCGCGCGACGACTCGGTGTTCTTCGCCACCTGGTACGAGGATCTGGCCGCCCTGCCCGACGACGATCCCTTCGGTCGCCGCTACTGGGAACAGCTCGTGGAGGTGCGCGACGCCGTCAGCCGCCGGCTGGAGGCATTGCGCAACGACAAGGTCATCGGCTCCTCGCTGGATGCCGATGTGGACCTGTACGGCTCCCCCGCCCTGCAGGCCGACCTCGAGCGCCTGGGCGACGAGCTGCGCTTCGTCCTCATCACCTCCGAGGCCCGCGTGCACCCGCTCGACCAGGCCCCGGCCGGCAGCGAGCCCGAGGCCATCGGCAATGAGCGGCTGGTGGTGGTGGCCGCCGCCTCGCCGCACGCCAAGTGCGTGCGCTGCTGGCACCACCGCGCCGATGTCGGCCGCCACGAGGACCATCCCGAACTCTGCGGCCGCTGCGTGGAGAATGTAGAAGGGGCCGGTGAACAGCGCCGGTACGCCTGAATGCTGCGCTGGCTCTGGCTCTCCG
>JALWNJ010000354.1 GCA_026995955.1 Gammaproteobacteria bacterium | reverse complement strand
GGCCCGGGACCAGGCGCGATTGCGCCACTGTCTCCAGGCTCCGACCAACATGGCGACAACGCCACCGGTCCAGACCGACAGCCAGATCAGGGCAAACACGCCCGCGAGCCGCATGCCCTGCGGCAGGCTGATGACGGCCACGACGAGTATGGCCAGGCTGAGCCCGATGCCCCCCAGGGCCCAGCCGCGGTTGGTGACGAAGAAGCGCCGTTCGTAATCGTGCCGCAGGCTCTTTTCGTGCGCCTCGCGGGCCTTCTTCAGCACGCTGCGCAGGTTGCGGGTCAGGGCGACCTCCCCACGGCCGCCGGCAAACAGCCGGTTGACCAGGGCCTGTTCGCCCGGGGCCATTTCGACCGTATTCCCCGTACGCCGCAGTACCCATTTCGTGCTCCAGCCCTCTTCCTCGACGATCTCGAGATAGCCCTTTACGGCCAGGCTGACAAGGGCGGTGGCGAAGGTCTTGTCGTCGTAGCCCATGTTGCGCAGGTAGCGGGCCGAGGCCGGCGAGTGGCCTTCGGGCGGCCGGTAGCGGGGATGGATCACGCCGCTGGGCAGGTCGCGGCCGTAGCGATACCAGACGATGCCGTAGTAGGCGAGCAGCAGAAGCAGGCCAATGCCGAGCACCGGCAGTTCGGGATGGCTGCGCATCAGCAGGCGCCACCATTGGGCGCGGGTGAGCTCCGGCACGAAGCCCTTGGGCCAGCTGACGGCGATCGTTAGGCCCTCGTGCAGGCGCAGCGGGCGGGTGGTCTCGAAGCGTACCCGAGGGCCCTGGTTGCCCGGTTCGACGAAGGCCTTCCAGTCCTTGCCGCGTTCGCCCACGGTGCCGGTGTAGGCCTCACCGTGGACGGCATCGAGCGGGATGCCCCGAGGCAGGGTGACGGTGGCGCGGGCCCGGTCGATGGGGAAGGCCCAGTCGTTGCCGGTGACATTCCAGTACAGCTCGTCGTAGTCGCGGAAATGGCCGAGCTGGGGCCAGGTGCGGTAGCGGATCAGGTATTCGTGTTCGCCCTTGGAGACATAGCGGTCGGGGCGACCGAGCCAGATGCGCACCGAGTCGGGCTTGCGTTCCAGGCGCCAGGTCTCGGGCTCGCCGTCGCGCAGGAACTCGATGGGCACGAATTCGACCTTGATCGGTTCGAACAGGCCGGGCCGGCGCTTGAGCGGGAAGTCGCGGTAGATGCCGCGGCGGATCTGGGCGTGTTCGGCATTGACGCGGATGTGCTCGGTGACTTCGATCCAGCCGTCGGGGCGGACCGTGATTTCGCTGTGCCAGTCGAGGATGCGTTCCCTGGCCGCCAGCGGCAGTGCCAGGAGCAGCAACAGCAGGGCCAGCAGCCAGGCCGCCTTCCGTGCAGGGGTCATCGTTCGTCCTCCTCGATCTGGAAGTAGTCCTCGGGCCGGAAACCGAACAGCCGTGCCAGCAGCAGGTCCGGAAACTGCTCGATGCGGGTGTTGTACTGGCGCACGGCGCCGTTGTAGAAGCGGCGGGCGTATTGCAGATCCTGCTCCACCGTGCTGATCTCCTGCTGCAGGTCGAGGAAGTTGCGGTTGGCCTTGAGTTCCGGATAGGCCTCGGCCAGCGCGATGACGCGGTGCAGTGCCTGTTCCAGGTCGCGTTCGGCCTCGCCGCGTTCGCCCGGGCGGGTGCGCGCGGCACTGGCGTTGCGCAGGTTGACGACCTGTTCCAGCGTGGCCTGTTCGTAGGCCGCGTACTGGCGCACGGCCTCGATCAGCTTGGGGATCAGGTCGTGGCGGCGCTTGAGCTGGACCTCGATGTCGCTCCAGGCCGCGCGCACGGTATGACGCAGCGCCACCAGCCGGTTGAAGATGGCCACCAGCCAGAACAGGAGGCCGGAGACCAGGGCAAGCAGCAGCCAGCCACCAGCGCTCACGGCGCTACCTTGCGCATATAGGCCTGAGAATTGCGTTGCAGGTTGTACAGCGCGCGCCGGTCCACCGGCAGGTCGTCGATGGGCAGCGGCTCGAAGCCGCGCTCGCGGAACCAGTGGGCGGTGCGCGTGGTGAGCACGAACAGCCGCTGCAACCCTTCCTGGCGGGCGCGTGCCTCGATGGCCTCCAGCAGCCGTGCGGCCAGGCCCTGGCCGCGGGCATCGGGGTGGACCACCAGGCAGGCCAGTTCGCCGGCGCCGGCCTCCGGGAAGGGGTACAGGGCGGCGCAGCCGATGATGTGGCCATCGCGCTCCAGCACCAGAAAGCGGTCGATCTCGAGTTCCAGCTGCTCGCGCGAGCGGCGCACCAGCACGCCTTCCTGTTCCAGGGGCTGGATCAGCTCGAGGATGCCGCCCACGTCCTCGATGCGGGCCGGGCGCAGCCGTTCCCAGGGGTCGGCGGTGACCAGCACGCCGGCCCCCTCGCGGGTGAAAAGCTCCTCGAGCAGCGCGCCGTCGCGGCGCCGGTCGATGAGGTGCACCCTCGGCACGCCGGCGCGGCAGGCCCCCACCGCGCTCCGCAGGTGGCGGCGCAGCTCGTCGTCCAGGGCCGTGTCGC
>JALWNJ010000353.1 GCA_026995955.1 Gammaproteobacteria bacterium | reverse complement strand
GGGCGAGACCATGGCGGTGACCTTCGTCATCGGCAATGCCCATGAGCTGCACTGGGCCCTGTTCGAACCGGGCAACTCCATTGCCTCGACCATCGCCAACGAGTTCACCGAGGCCGACGGCGAGATCTACACCGCCGCGCTCATTGCGCTCGGACTGCTGCTGTTCCTCATCACCTTCGTCATCCTGGCCATGGCCAAGCTGCTGTTGCTGCGGATGACGGCGCGCGAAGGCCAGAAGAGCTGACCCTCATGGACATCTATCTGCGACGCAAGATCGTCAATGTGTTCAACCTGAGCGTCTCGGCGCTGACTACCCTGCTGGGGCTGTTCTTCCTGTTCTGGCTGCTGTGGGTGCTGTTCGACCGCGGCATGGCGGCGCTGGGCTGGGATCTGTTCACGCTCGACATGCCGGGGCCGGGCAGCGACAGTGGCGGTCTGCGCAACGCCATCGTCGGCAGCCTGCTGCTGACCGTGGTCGGGGTGCTCATCGGCGCGCCCATCGGCGTCCTTACCGGCACCTACCTGGCCGAGTTCGGCCGCTATGCCTGGATCTCGCCGGTGGTGCGCTTCATCAACGACATCCTGCTCAGCGCACCGTCCATCGTCATCGGTGTGTTCGTCTACGAGATCATGGTGGTGGGCATGGGGCACTTCTCCGGCTGGGCCGGCGGGGTGGCCCTGGCCATCATCGTCATCCCGGTGGTGGTGCGCACCACCGAGGACATGATGCGCCTGGTGCCCGACACCCTGCGCGAGGCGGCGGCGGCGCTGGGGGCGCCGCGCTGGCGGGTGGTGACCGATGTGGTGCTCAAGGCCTCCATCAGCGGCATCATGACCGGCATCCTGCTGGCAGTGGCACGCATCGCCGGCGAGACGGCGCCGCTGCTGTTCACCGCGCTCAACAATCAGTTCTACACCCTGAACATGAACCAGCCCATGGGCAACCTGCCGGTGACCATCTTCAACTTCGCCATGGGCCCCTACGACAACTGGCACGACCTGGCCTGGGCGGGCTCTCTGCTCATCACCCTGGTGGTGCTGTTCCTCAACATCTCGACGCGAGTCTTCCTGAGGGCGAAGAAATGACCGATGCCGACCGCGCCCACGCGGATGTCGCCGTGGCCAGCGAACACCATGCCCACCGGGGCAGCCCGACACAGCCCGATCTGATGGGGGCCAATGTCAAGATCGAGGTACGCAACCTCGATTTCTTCTACGGCAAGTTCCAGGCGCTGCACGACATCAGCATCCAGATCCCGGAAGGCAAGGTGACGGCCTTCATCGGCCCCTCCGGCTGCGGCAAGTCCACCCTGCTGCGCACCTTCAACCGAATCTACAACCTTTACCCGGGACAGCGCGCCAGCGGCGAGATCCTGCTCGACGGGCGCAACATCCTGGAGCGAGGCGAGGACCTCAACCGGCTGCGTGCCCGTGTTGGCATGGTGTTCCAGAAGCCGACGCCGTTCCCCATGAGCATCTACGAGAACATCGCCTACGGGGTGCGCCTGTACGAGCGGCTCGGTCGCGCCGCCATGGACGAGCGGGTGGAATGGGCGCTGCGCAAGGCGGCGCTGTGGGACGAGGTCAAGGACATCCTGCGCCAGAGCGGCAAGGCCCTGTCGGGCGGGCAGCAGCAGCGGCTGTGCATCGCCCGCGCCATCGCCATCAAGCCCGAGGTGCTGCTGATGGACGAGCCGGCCTCGGCGCTGGACCCGATCTCCACGCTCAAGATCGAGGAACTGATCTACGAGTTGAAGGATCGTTACACCATCGTTATCGTCACGCACAACATGCAGCAGGCCGCGCGCGTGTCCGACTACACGGCCTTCATGTACATGGGTGACCTGATCGAATTCGGCGACACCAACACCCTGTTCACCAACCCGGCCGAGAAGCAGACCGAGGACTACATCACCGGCCGTTACGGTTGAGTTGTGGCCGGGCCAGAGACGGAGCGAGACAATGGAAAAAGACAGTATCGGTCATCACATTTCCCGGCAGTTCAATACCGAGCTGAATGACGTCCGGAATCGCGTGCTGAACATGGGTGGCCTGGTCGAACAGCAGATCGGCGACGCCATCAAGGCCCTGAGCGACGGAGACTCGGCCCTGGCCGAACACGTCATCAGGACGGATGTCGATGTCAACTCGATGGAAGTGGCGGTGGACGAGGAATGCTCCCGCATTCTTGCCCGCCGCCAGCCCGCCGCCAGCGACCTGCGCCTGATCGTGGCCATCATCAAGACCATTACCGACCTGGAGCGCATCGGCGACCAGGCCGAGCGCATCGCGCGCATGGCCCTGCGCCTGTCCCGCGGCCCTGCCGATCAGCTGCGCCATGTCGATCTGGTCGGCATGGGCAGCCAGGTGCAGAAGATGCTGCATGACACCCTGGATGCCTTCGCCCGCATGGACCCGGAGGTCGCCCTGACCGTGGCGCGTTCGGATCAGAAGGTGGACAGGGAATACGAGGCGCTGATGCGCCAGCTCATCACCTACATGATGGAAGACC
>JALWNJ010000352.1 GCA_026995955.1 Gammaproteobacteria bacterium | reverse complement strand
TTCCGCGAGGACCTGTTCCATCGCCTCAATGTCATCCGCATCCACCTGCCGGCCCTGCGCGAGCGCCGCGAGGACATCCCGCTGCTGCTCGACCACTTCCTGCAGACCGCTGCCCGCGAGCTGGAAGTGGAACCCAAGCAGCCGCGCCCCGAGGTCATCGAATACCTCAAGGGCCTGGACTGGCCCGGCAACGTGCGCCAGCTCGAGAACCTGGCGCGCTGGCTCACCGTGATGGCCGCCGGTCACGAGATCCACCTCGCCGACCTGCCGCCGGAACTGCGCGAGCGGACGCCCCCGGCCGAGGCCGGCGCGCCCGCCGCCACCTCGCCCGCCAACTGGCAGGAGGCCCTGGCGCAGTGGGCCCGCAAGCAGCTCGCCCTGGGCCGCGAACGGCTGCTGGAAGAGGCCGAGCCGGAGTTCGAGCGCGTCATGATCCGCGCTGCGCTGGAGCGCACCGGCGGACGCAAGCAGGACGCCGCCCGCCTGCTCGGCTGGGGCCGCAACACACTCACGCGCAAGCTCAAGGAGCTGGGGATGGAGGGGTGTTAGCAGGGGCAAGTGGCGAGGGACTTGGTACGGGGAAAAGGGGGCCGTCCCCTTTTGGAAAAGCAACGTAGCGCGCTAGGGCAGGAGTTCGAGATCGGGCAGGACCTGCCGAATCACTCGATAATCCCGGTCTTCCGCCAGCAGGGGCTCGCCATGTTCCAGCGCCAGGCAGGCGATCAGGCAATCGTGCGGGCTTCGCACCGTCAGTCCGCGCCAGCGGCAACGCGCATACACCTCGGCGGCCGCGATGTGCGTTTCGAGGCCGGGCATCAGCATCGGCTGACCCGAGAGCATGGCCTTCAGTTCGTTCAGCGACGGCTCGTCTCGTGCCCCCTGCAACAGTTCCTGGACGATGACCGGGGCCAACACGACATCCCCCTTGTCCAGTGCGATGTCGAGCAGACGCGTGGCCACCGTCTCCCGCACCCGGATCCAGTCGATCCAGACACCGCTGTCAACCAGCATCCCGGTTCATGCTGCGACGGATGCGGTCGATGTCGTAAGCGGGATCCAGCAGCTTGCTGCCCCGCAATGCCTTGAGCCGCTTCTGGGCCAGCCGCGCCACCAGCTCCCGCAGTGCCCGATCCACCACTTCCCGCTTGGTATGCGCGCCGCTCAGACGCATGGCCTCGGCGACAAGCTCGTCATCCAGCACAATGTTGGTTCGCATCGCATACACCTCCAAATGTGTATTGTAGCAGCCCGATGCGCATCCCGACTTTCGTGAAAGAGGCATGGACCCCAGAAGAGAACAGGCCTCTTTTGGCTCCAGAAGCCGGTGCTGATGAGGGGCGAGTGGCGAGGGACTGGGTGCGAGGCGCACGGGGCTGGCACCTCGTCCCCTGGAAAGGGTCCGTCCCCTTTTGGCGCCTATGATCCTTGTTCATCCAGTCGGTGCTGAAGGTTCTCCAGCAGGCGTCTGCCATGGATGACCGCCAGTATCAGGACATGGTCCGACTGCACCCGATAGATCAGGCGATAACTGTAAACGAACCTTTCCCTGGTGTCCTCCACGGCCAGCTCGGGCACCATCCTTCCCATCCAGGGTTCTCGCCCAGCGCTGCGTGCCGTTTCGAGAATTTTCCGAACCACGGCAGCAGCATATAAGGGTGAATCACGCGAAATGTATTCGGCGATTGACCGCAGATCCTCTTCTGCCTCGGGTGACCACGCTACCGGCTTGTCCATTCGCTGAAGTCCCTTTCTACCTCCTCCTGGCTCCGGGCACCTTCAAGGCGGGCACGCTCTTCGCTCCTGCGGATCTTCTCCACTACGAAGAGATGGTACTGGACATCCTCAAGGCTGCAATCATCCGGCAGCCTGTCGAGCAAGGCCCGTACCGTATCCTTCGCCGTATTCATCCTGGCACCTCTTTCCCGCTGGATCCCGCTTCGTATTGTAGCAGCAAAGCCCAATCACCCTTCCGTGCCAGGCCCCTCGTTCCCTGGAAAGGGATCCTCCCTTTTTCAGCCAGGGGCCTGGAACCCGTGACGCAACAACGGAGTATCCCCCTCGTACCAGGCCCCAAGTCCCTCGCCCCTGCTGTCAGGGCATGTACTCGACGATGATCTGGCGGGTGATGTCGCCCAGCGCGGCGCTGTGGGTGCCGGTGCTGGTAATGGTGTAAAGGCGGCGGCCGTTGCCCAGATCGGGGGTGCAGCTGACGCTGACCTGGAAGGCAGAGCCGTCGCCCAGGGCGGCGGCACCGGTGTAGGGCGTGGCGTCGCAGGCACCGACAGTGCCGCTGCCGATCTGGTAGGCGGCCCAGTCCACGCCGCTCTCGGCGGCCTGGAAGGCCTGTTCGGAGTACCAGTCGTCGATGCCGGTGGTGCTGCCGTGCACCATCAGCCGCACCAGGATGGCCCCGAGGATGGCCAGCCCGGTGATCAGGAACAGGGCCACCAGCACCGAGGCGCCACGCTGGCTGCTCGCAATGCCGGTCATGGGGTGTTCCTCACATGGATCTCGCGCACCAGGGAGATGGACTCGTCGCCCTCGGCCAGCTCCAGGGTGACGGTGAGGATGCCGCCGGATTCGCTGGAGCCGGGGAAGTAGCTGAAGTTCACCCGACCGACGCCGTCCACCAGCACCGGATCGGCCGCGCTCCAGCCGGCGGCGCCGTCGTAACCGTCCAGCCCGGCGGCACGGTGCCAGTACAGGGCGGCGCCGGACAGGCCCACCTCGTGGGTGTAGTCGATGATCTGGTAGTGCAGGCCGGGGCTGTCGTAGGGGAAGCGGTGGGCCGCGAACTGGAGGATCTGCGCGGCGCTGACGCCATCCTGGGCCGCATTCGTCGGGCTGATGCCGCTCAGGGTGGCGACGGTAGCCAGCCCCTGCAGGTCACCGGGCGAGCTGTTGCCGATGACCAGCAGTTCGCCGCTGGCCACCGTCTGTCCGGTGCCCACGGAATACAGCTCGCTGCGGTTGGCGCGGGTGACGAAGCGCCGGTTGCGGCGCCGGAAGCCGGTGCCGAAGTCCTCGGTGACATGCACCAGCCGGCCACCACTGCGCGCCGTGACGAACTCGACGCCAGCGCCGCCATTGAGCACCCGGATGCTGTTCGGCACCGCGTGCTGTACCTCGCGTGCCAGTCGCTCCAGCGCCACGCGGGCACGGTCCACCAGCTCGCTGCGCTCGCTGGTGTCGCGATAGGCGTTGACGGCCTGGTAGATAAAGCCGCCCAGCACGCCGGCGACGATGCCCAGCACGACGATGACCACGATCATCTCCACCAGGGTAAAGCCGATTGACTGCCTGCGGGCGATCATCAGAAGTTCACCCGGAATCCGTTGAGCACGATGCGCTGGCCGTCGGGCGCGGTGACGGTCACCGTGATCAGGCGCTGGTCCGCCGCCGGCACGCCACCGAGCGCGCTGCCGGCCGCCGGCTGGCTCACGCTCACCTGCACCCGATAGTTCGACAGCCCCGGCACCGGGACCAGGTTGCCGCCGGGGTCCAGCGTCATCGGCGCCTCGTCGATGCCGTTGTAGTCGTCGATGTCGTCGTACTCCGCGCGCGCCTGGCCGTCGTTGCCGATGGCCGCCGCGGCCGGGCCCGTGGGGCAGTAGCCCGAGCCGGTGTTGACGCAGCCGCCCCCGGCGGGGGTGTTGTGGTTCCACTTGCGGTTCTTGACCGTCTCCATGTAGGCATGCGCCACCTCGATGGCCTGCTGGCGCAGCAGCACATCGGCGCTGCCGCGCACATTGGTGGCGAACAGGCCCACCAGGCCGAGCAGCGCGATGCTGACGATGACGATGAACACCAGCAGCTCCAGCAGCGAGAAGCCGCCGCGGTACCGGATGACGGATGGACTACTGGATGCGCGCATAGCCGGTGAGCGGTTGCAGGGTGACGGTGAGGCTGTCGCCGCTGCCGTCGCTGAGCACGATCGCGAGCGGCGAGATGGGGTTGCCGGTGGTGCCATCCAGCGGCTCGCCGCGGGCATCGAACTGCACGGTGGCGGCGACATTGGTGCTGATGCCGCGTCCGGCCCAGCCGTCGTCGGTGTAGGGCGTCTGCCCGGTCATGGGGTTTTTGACATCCACCCCGCCCTGGGTGACACGGAAACCGGATGGCTGTATGGCGATGGCATAGCGCCCGGCCCCGCTGTTGCTCATGGAGCGCTGCTGGGCATGGCGGATGGCCTGCACCAGCTCGACGCCAGCCGCACGCAGGTCGTAGCCGCGGTCACTGAAGCGGGCCGCGGCATACACGGCGAGAATGCCCAGCAGCACGATGACCAGCACCAGCTCGATGAGGCTGAAGCCACGCTGTCTCATCGCCGTTCGCGCCAGTGGATCACGCGGTCGTCGCCGCGGAAGATGCCGAACACCACATCCGCCTGCGGGTCGTTGTCGACCACGCCGTCGCCGTCCCAGTCGAACTGCAGCCAAGGATCCACCGCCAGGGTGTAGCGCAGTGCACCGCTCACGCCCGGCGCCGAGAGATCGAACCACTGGCCATGCCCCGCCGTGCCGGAGACGGTGACATCGGCGCACGCAAGCGGGCCGCGCAGCACGCTGCAGGCCGGATTGGAGGCGCTGGCGGTATAGCTCGTCGCAGTGTCGATGTCGTTGTTCACGAAGCCGTCGGCCGTGTAGTACTGGGTCCAGAAGTACAGGCGCAGGGCCTGATTGGGCT
Source organism: Gammaproteobacteria bacterium (assembly GCA_026995955.1). Lineage (GTDB taxonomy): Bacteria > Pseudomonadota > Gammaproteobacteria > J044 > J044 > J044. The sequence goes on along the minus strand of JALWNJ010000352.1, from coordinate 6,135 downwards.
GACCATAGGCGCCGGTGAGCACGGCGCGGCCGGAACGCATCTGGCTGTCGGTGGTGGTGGCCGGGTCGCCGTCGTCGAAGGCAATGGCGGAGATGACGAAGGGGTTGGAGGCATAGCTCGCCTCGCCATCGCTCACCGGGAAGCGGATGTCGAGATTGAGATCGAAGGGCTCGATCTCGGCCACCTGCCGGTCGACCGTGAACTGGCCACCGAACAGCAGCGTGGCCTGCCCGTCGCAGGCATCGCTGGTGGGGCAGGCAAAGCCGTTGACCGTGGCCGCCGAGGCGTCCAGCGAAGTGTTGGCCGGCAGCGCCGGATTGGCGTTGTAGGCAGGCACGATGTCCGGCAGCTTCCACCAGGCGCCGTCGTAGTTGCGGGTCACCGTGCCGCCCCGGCTGCGCGCGCTGATGGTGACCGAGGGCGCCTGGTTCCAGCCGAAGGATTGCCCCAGATAGCTGAAACCGGAAGAGGCCGGCTGCAGGCTGGGCGCGTTGTTCAGCGTCACGCCGAAGTCCCAGGGCGCGAAACGGCCGACATTGCCGCTCGCGGTGCCCGTGACATCGCCGGTACCCAGGTAGTCGCCATCGGCAATGCTCGGCTGCAGGTCGATGATGCCGACCTCGGCCCAGGAGAACCGACCGGTCGCGGCGCCGTTGCTGAAGCCGCCCACCGTAAAGTCTTCCTCGACCACCAGACCCGGGTTGCTGATGCAGGGGGCGCCGCAGTCCGGCGAAATCGTCGCCACAAGGTGCACGCTCTCGGGCGTGGCTTCGCGGCCGAAGGATGGAGTGGCATCGCCCTCGGCATCCTGCGCCGTGACGGTGACGCAGAAGGGCTGCCCGGCAGCCGCAAACAGCCCGCCACCCGGCCCGGTGGCGGCCGGGTTGGGCGTGGTGCCGTTCTGGCAGTCGGTTGGCGTGCTGCGGGCGGTGGCGACGATGTTCGAGAGCTTCAGGTCCGCCGGACGCGAAACGAACTCCGCATTGCCCTCCAGGTAGCCGGTGGGCAGATTAGGATCGGTGACGGAGGGATCACGCGCGAACAGCGCGATACGGCCCACATCCTTGTACTTGGCGCTGACCTGCGCCTGACCCTGACTGAAGGTCACCGCAAGCGGGGTAGCACTGGCTGACGAGGTGCCCACCGCGCTGCCGTTGACGGCCAGTTGCAGGATCTGGGCTGCCGGGTCGCGGGCCTCGGTCCAGAAACTGATCGTCTTCGCCCCGTCGTAGGCCTCGATCACGCCGCAGACCGGATCGGTGGCCGTGATGCCATAGGCCGTCAGATACACGGGGAAAGTGGTGCCGGCGGTCTGCGCGGCAAAGGCCGGCGTGGGGTTGGGCGGCGGATTGCCAAGGGGCTGGCTGGAAAGCACGAAGCCGCTGGGGTCGAAGGGCAACGGCGCCGCGGTACCCGAGGCGGTGCCGTCATTGGCCGAGACGGTCACCGTGCGCGGCCCCTGGCGGTAGCTCAGCAGGAAGGTGGCCGTGGTCTCGCCGCTGCCCCAGGCATAGGTGGCCAGGCCATCGTCGGCCGTGGCATCGGTGAGGGTGCCGGTGCCGGACTGCAGCTGCCAGCTTCCGCGCCCGGTGCCGCTGTCCAGGGTGATGGTGAGTCCGTCTGCCGCTACCGGATTGCCGCCGGCATCGAGTGCCCGCACCGTGATCGGCTCGTCCAGGCAGTTGATGCCGTGCCCGTCATGGGTAATCTGGTAGCTGGCCACGGTGGGACCGGAGGTGCCGCGGCACAGGCCGCGGTGGTCCACGCTGGCCACCGCTGAAGGGTCGTACACGACTGACCCATCCTCCAGTTTGATCTCATCCGTCGCACTGATGGCACCCACCAGCTGGGCATTGTCCTCGACCCTGACATCGTCCTGTGCAATCACCAGGGCACTGTTGCTGCGCCCGTCCTGGAACCTGACATCCCGATAAGCCACCAGTATCACGGCTGCGGGGTCGCCACCCGGATTGAGCGCGGCGCCGTTGTCGAAGGTGACATTGCGCTGCACGAACAGGCGCGCCGTCCCGGTGCCGGGCGCAACCGTGATCTCCACATTGTTGCCCAGACGCAAATCCCGCACCCAGTAATCGACTCCGCCGCGCAACACCCAGCGGCTGTTGTTTCTCAGCTCCAGACGATCGATCAGGTATTCGCCGTAATTGCCGGAGTCGGTGAGGGTGGCATTGTTCCCAATCCGCACCCGGTCGTACTCGTTGAGCCCGTCGCTGCCGAGCGCGAAACTCCCTCCATTCGGCACCGTGACATCATAGTTCGTACCCGTGGTTTTGAATGGCGGAACCAGCGCCGGAGGCGTGGTCGTTCCACTGGCAGAGCAGTTGGTCGCGCCACAGGAGGGCAGGGTACTGCTGTCCTGAAGATTGGTCGTTCCAAGCTGGTTGCCGGGTGAGCCGAGCACCTGGGTCGCATCCTCGAGCCGGATCTCCCCGCCAGGGGTCGTGTTCTGCAGGGCCAAGGGGAACACATCGCCGCACCCCACCACCGGCGCAGGCGGACACGGGTGGGTGGCATCCATCCACCAGCGCACCTGCTCCGGGCTGAGCGCGGTATCGAACAGCCTTGCCTCGTCCAGCTTGCCGACCCAGCGGCGGTTGGGTATGCGGTCGTCGCCAAGGAACAGGGGCAAGTTGTTCGTGCTCAGGCCACCTGTCCATGTCCGCGTGGCCGAGGGGTTGCCATTGAGATAGATCACCTGCTCGCCGCTGCGGTAGGTGATCGCGATATGAGTCCACTGGTTCAGCGGCACTGCTGCACTGGAGGTAAAACTGCGCACCGTTCCGTTGCTGTCCCGCCACCACCAGTACAGCCGGCCGCTGCTGTTCAGATGAAATTCGTAATTGGTGTCCTTGGAGAGGATGGTCATGAGGTCGCCCGGCGGGTAACGCCGGGGATAGACCCAGATCGACACGCTCACCTCGCTGGCCAGGTCCAGGTCGTTGCTGTCCGGCACCTCGATGTAATCGGTCAGGGTCGCGCCGAGGCCATTGAGATCGGCCCCGTTGCAGACCTTGGCCGGCAAGGGCCTGGCATTGCCGCGTGCCTGTCCATCGTGGCCATTGCCGGTACCGTCCACCACCTCGCCGGGCGTGCCGTTCCAGCTCCATTCGTCCATGGACCAGTACGCCAGCGGCTGCGGCACCTGCCAGAGGATGGCCGTGTTCTGCAGGGCAGCGACGCTTGCATAGCCGTACAGGGCGTAATCGGTATTGTCGATCTGCCAGCCGATCTGCGGCAGCCCCCCTGTCGTGTAGTTCTGGTTGCCGTAGCGATACTCGAAGCTCCCGTTCTCGTACACCACCAGCTGAAGATTGAGGCTCCCCGTGCCACCACTCCATGACCATTCCGGCACATTGCTCCAGGTGACCACGAAGCGGCGGTTGGGCGCAGACCCCAGCGTGGCCCAGGTCACCTGACCGCCCGCAGAAGGATCGAGATCCGCGCCCAGGATGCGCAGCGTACGGTTCAGATTGCTGTCGGGATAGGGAAAGGGATAGGTCCTGGGCGGTCCCACACTCTGGGTCCCGTATCCACAATACGCGTTGCCGAACTGGACGCGCCCGTTCGACATGATGCGCACAGAGGTGTAATCGGTGCCCGCAAAGCGGAAAGCAAAGCCCAGGGGGAGTTCCTGGGAAATGGCGTCGTCCGGGGGTGCCGATACCCCATTGCACTCGTCCGGCAGGCTGCCGGTTCCGGTCCACTGCACGGGCGTGTGGCTGGTCGGGTCGTCCCAGGAAAAGGGTACACTTCGGGCCTGATAGGTAGCGGCCCACACCGTTGTGCCCGGCAGGAGCAGGAGCCACAGGAACAGGGCCTTGAGGGCCGTGCTTTTGTCGATTCTCCACGCCATACCGGGATTATGGCATGCCCAACACCAGGCGTTGACCGACCAAAGGACAATCTGTCCGGAAATCCCGGCCATTCGTCGCTTCAAACCCCCTGGTTCAGCTTCCCCTGCGTCTTATCAAGGGCGCTTGACCCGGACCAGCCGCCCTGGCCCGGTCTCCCCGCCTCTGTCCCCGCCAGAACAGAAATCCATGAGACATGGCCTCCCAGAACCTCCGGGCCGATCAGGGAAGGCGGGGCAGCAAAGCTCCGCCTTCCCACAATGCCGGGATCAAGGAATGCGCATGTCTGCCACCTTCTTGCGGATGATGGCGACATCCCGGTCGACGGTATCGAGAAAGCGCGCCTTGGCCGAAGTCAGATGCTGTCTCACCCCACGGGTACAGCGTTGCATGAGCCTGGCCTGGCACTGCCTGGCGGAATCGGACGCCGTGCAACCCGCAATTTGCTGCTGTCGCCGCGTCCATTTGCGTGCTTCACACTCGCGCACCCTCTCCCGGTAGGCGGTCTGCTTCTCCATCAGCTTCTCGTATCGTCGCTGCAGCTTGTCGGTGATCCTTTTCACGCCCGTTGCCTTGGGCAAGCCCGAGACCAGATGGACATACTTGTCTGCGATGGGCTTGGAGATCCGGGTGCTGTCCGGCAGTTCCGCCTGTACCGGAAGTGCCAGACCGAGCGTCATGGCCATCCCTGTGCCGATCAGCATGGCCAGCCGGCGAATGGATTTGCTGCGTTTCATGTTCTGCTCCTTCATGCATGCATGGTCGTTGTATGGATACATGAGTCGCAACTTTCGGCCATCGCGTTCAAAGGGGTTTTTCCGCCTGGGCACAGCACGAGAAATCCCAGCAAAAACAGCAGGCTGGATTGGCCATGAATGCCCTGAGACAAGGGGCATGAGATGATGACCCGGTGTATGGCGCCCAGGAGTGTGCTTTCGCGAGAAGGCTCTACTTCTGATTTCCGGTTTCCGAGGAAGGTCGAGCCCACCATCCGTGGTGCCTGCCCATAAAAACGGCCCCCGATAACCAGGGGGCCGCCAAAAATGCCAAAGGGTGTTCCCCTGGCTGATTTTCTTAGTTGGTGCAGATCACCGAGACATTGGTGGTGTAAGTGTTGTCGGCATTGTCCGTCAGAGTACAGGTCACGGTGCCACCTGCACCAGCCGTCTGGCAATCACCCGTGCCACTCACGGCATAGCGGTTGGGCGATGCACCCAGTACTCCACTGCCCTGAACGAGACCACCAAGGATACCCGCCGTGCATACATTGGCTGCATTCAGCTGGACGGTACCATTGGTGCCGGCTGCAGTTCCGGATGCAATCTTGGCATAGTTGATGGCAGAGGCACTGGCAATTTCGCCGGCCACACCCTGGATGGCCGAGGCACGCGCCTCGCCTGCCAGATCCTGGAACTTGGCGGTCGCCGCCACACCCAGAATGCCCAGAATCACGATCACCACGACCAGTTCGATCAGGGTGAAACCCGCTTGTCGTTTCATCATTTTTGCTTACCTCTCTTGTTGCGTTTTCGCTTTCGGGCCGCAGCCCGTCTTTTCGCCTGCCGCGGCAGGCGGTCTGCGCAAGGTGCGCAAACCCGGTGCCCGGCCCTGCTCCGCGGGCAGGGCCGGGGAAGCTCATCCGGCGAGGTAGTAGCGCCAGATCATCCAGGCACTCGTTCCTCCCAATACCAAAATCAAGGTAGCAAACAGCCGGGGGTGGCGCATTGTCCATTGGTCCAGTGCCTCGGACCGCCGGTCGGCGCTGTTGAGCCACTGGTCGGTTTCCACCCAGCGGTTGGCCCAGGCCTCGAGGCGCTTGAGCAGGCTGGGCCGCACGAACACGGTAAAGCCGATGAAGAGCACGACGATGGCGGCCAGATAGACGAAGCCGAAGGCGGCATCGACCAGGATCTGGCGCAGGGGGTCGCCCTGCGCGAGTGCCGCCTTGACCGCGTGCGGGTCGAGCACGAACAGCACGGCGTACAGGCAGTACAGGCTGCCGAGCATGAGCAGGCTGCCGGTGAGGTAGTGGTGGCGGTAGAACAGGCGCTCGACGAAGACCCGGTGCGGGGCCTTGCGCACCGGGGCGGGTACCACCTCGCCGGGGGCCAGCCAGCGGCTGGCGCGCTGGTTGAAGCGCACGAAGCTGGTCGGTGCCAGCAGCGCCCACAGGCCGACGCCGGTGGCGGCCAGGGTGAGCGCGAACCAGAGCCCGACCAGGGCGTCGCCGAAGAGCTGGACGAAGGCCTGCTGCAGGGTCATGGGC
>JALWNJ010000351.1 GCA_026995955.1 Gammaproteobacteria bacterium | reverse complement strand
GTTCCAGAGCTGCTGCACAGCGAGGACCCGGAACTGCGCGGCTGGCTGGAGCTGGCCTGGATCTACAACGGCACGCCGATCCAGGGCGGCCAGCTGGAGCCGCGCCTCGAGCAGTGGGCCGAGCGCTACCCCGGCCACCCGGCCAGCGCGCTGCTTGCGCGGCTGCGCGCGCAGTGGGCCGAGATGCAGCACTATCCCACCCGCATCGCCGTCCTGCTGCCGCTCACCGGCAAGCTGGCGCCGGTCAGCCAGGCCATCGTCGACGGCCTGCTGGCCGCCTTCTACGAGGTGGCCGACAAGATGGAGCAGCCCGAGCTGCGCTTCATCGACACCAGCGGCCACGAGGACGACATCGGCACCCTGTACCAGCAGGCGGTGGACGCCGGAGCGGGCTTCGTCATCGGCCCGCTGCGCAAGCCGGTGGTGCAGGCCCTGGTCACCACCACTACGCTCACCGTGCCGGTGCTCACCCTCAACCGGCTGGACGAGGACATCAACGCCGGCGACAGGCTCTACCAGTTCGGCCTCGCCCCCGAGGACGAGGCGGTGCAGATCGCCGAGCGCGCCTCCATCGAGGGGCTGGAGTTCGCCATCAGCTACACCCCGGACAACAGCTGGGGCCGGCGCATCGAGCGCCACTTCCGGGAGCGCTTCGAGGAACTGGCCGGCCAGGTGCTGGACAGCGGCCACCTCGCCCCCGGCAGCGCCGACTACTCCGCCACCATCATGCGCACCCTGCACATCGACCAGAGCCGGCTGCGCTACCGCCAGGTGCAGGCCACCATCGGCCGACCGCTCAAGTTCGAGCCGCGCCGACGCGAGGACGTGCAGTTCTTCTTCGTCGCCGCCACCCCGCGCCAGGCGCGCCTGCTCAAGCCCCAGCTCAAATACCACCGCGCTGGCGATGTTCCGGTGTATGCCAGCTCGCTGGTCTATTCCGGCCACCCCGACCCGGTCGCCGACCGCGACCTCGACGGCGTGCTGTTCTGCGACATCCCCTGGCTGTTCGACGACACCCCCGACGCCGAACTCAAGGCGCGCATCCGGCAGGCCGACCCGGCCACCCTGCGGCGCCTGCCGCGGCTGGTGGCGCTGGGCATCGACGCCCTGCGCATCATCCCCTACCTGCAGCGCCTGGCCAGCAACGCGCACGAGCGCTACGAGGGCGTCACCGGCACCCTGTGGCTGGACGCCGACCGCCGTCTGCACCGGCGCCTGCGCTGGGCGCGCTTCGAAAAGGGCCGCCCGGTGCCGCTGGCCCGCACCACCACCGCAACCCCCACGGAGCAGAACGATGGCGAAGGACCGCGCCCGGCTGGGACGGGCGGCTGAACAGCGCGCCCGCATACACCTGGAGGCACACGGACTGGTGTGCGAGGCCAGCAACTGGCGCTGCCGCCACGGCGAGCTGGATCTGGTCATGCGCGACGGTGACACGCTCGTCTTCGTCGAGGTACGCTATCGCAAAAGCGCCGCCTTCGGCGGGGCCGCGGCCAGCGTCGATCATCGCAAGCAGCAGAAGCTCCTGCAGGCCGCGCGCCACTACCTCGCCGGGCGGGGCGGCCGCCAGCCCCGTGCCCGCTTCGATGTGGTGGCCATCGAGGGCGAGCGGCTGCACTGGATCGTCGATGCCTTCGGCGCCTGACACAGCACGAGGAACCCGATGAACGACATCGAACACATCCGCGCCCACTTCCGCGCCAGCATCGACACCAAGCAGCGCGCCATGGAGGCCCTCGACCAGGCCATCGCCCGCGCCGGGCTGCGCATGGTCGAGGCCCTGCGCGAGGAACACAAGATCCTGTCCTGCGGCAACGGCGGCTCCGCCGGTGACGCCCAGCACTTCTCCTCCGAGCTGCTCAACCGCTTCGAGCGCGACCGCCCGGGCCTGCCGGCCATCGCGCTGACCACCGACAGCTCGACGCTCACCTCCATCGCCAACGACTACAGCTACGAACAGGTGTTCGCCAAGCAGGTACAGGCCCTGGGCCAGGCCGGCGACCTGCTGCTTGCCATCTCCACCTCCGGCAACTCGCCCAATGTGGTGGCCGCCATCCGCGAGGCGCAGCGCCTCGGCATGGGCGTCATCGCCCTCACCGGCCGCGACGGCGGCGAGATCGCCGGCCTGCTCGGCGGCGGCGACATCGAGCTGCGCGTGCCCGCCGACTCCACCGCCCGCGTGCAGGAGGTGCACCTGCTGCTCATCCACTGCCTGTGCGACCTCATCGACCGGCACCTGTTCTTCGGCGAGACATGGGCGACCGTCAGCGCCTCGCCCGGCGCCTCGGCGAGATCCTGCCGCCGGAACGCCTGCACACCGAGCCCGCCGACTGCATCCCCTACGGCTACGACAACGCCCGCATCCAGGCCCTGCCCGATGCCGTCGCCCTGGCCGAGACAGAGGACGAGGTGCTGGCCATCGTGCGCCTGTGCCGCGAACTGGGCACGCCACTCGTCGCCCGCGGCCGCGGCACCGGCACCACCGGCGCCACCGTACCCATCCACGGTGGCGTGGTACTGAGCCTGGAGCGCATGAAC
>JALWNJ010000350.1 GCA_026995955.1 Gammaproteobacteria bacterium | reverse complement strand
TCGAAGCGCTGCTGAAGACTGTCAACGATGGCATGCACAGAGGGGCTCGAGCTGTAATAGACTGACATCTTCATGCCGTTTATCCGAGAGATGTCCACTGCTTTTGATTGGGCATGACGGCTGGGCAATACATGTTGGTCGCTCGCCGAAGAGATGTAGATCCGTTTCAGGACATGTCCTCTGGCGACATTCGGGCGCAGGACATGCTTCAGCATCTCGATGACGCGTGGATGGACATTCGGATTGACTTCGGGGCCGAATTCTATGGTGACCCCATTGATTTCGGTGGGGATCCTGGGCATCTGTCCCAACCTCCCTGTATTCGAAGGACATGAGTTCATTCTGCCAGCTTGAGGATGGGAAAGAAAGCAGGCTGCGCACAGACTCCTTTTGATAGAATTCGGCGGATGGATGTATCCCACATACTCGACGGCCTCAACGAGCGTCAGCGCGAGGCGGTCACCGCGCCGCAGCAGAACCTGCTGGTCCTGGCCGGGGCCGGCAGTGGCAAGACCCGGGTGCTGGTGCACCGCATCGCCTGGCTGTTGCAGGTAGAGGGGTTGTCGCCGCAGTCGGTGCTGGCGGTGACCTTTACCAACAAGGCCGCCAACGAGATGCGCGGGCGCATCGAGGAGCTGCTGGGGCTGCCGGTGGCCGGCATGTGGGTGGGCACCTTCCACGGCATCGCCCATCGCCTGCTGCGTCGTCACTGGGAGCAGGCCGGGTTGCCGCAGGGCTTCCAGATCCTCGATGCCGAGGACCAGTTGCGTCTGGTGAGGCGTGTGTTGCGCGGGCTGGAGCTGGACGAGGACCGCTGGCCGGCCAGGCAGGCCATGTGGTTCATCAACGACCGCAAGGACCAGGGCCTGCGGCCGCAGCACCTGGACGACGGCGGCGATCCGGTCAACCGCCAGCTGATCCGCATCTACAGCGCCTACGAGGAGGCCTGCCGCCGCGCCGGGGTGGTGGACTTTGCCGAGCTGCTGCTGCGCGCGCTCGAGTTGTTGCGCGACGACGATGCGCTGCGGGCGCACTACCTGCGCCAGTTCCGCCATGTACTGATCGACGAGTTCCAGGACACCAACGAGCTGCAGTACGCCTGGGTGCGGCTGCTGACCGACTCCGGCCGCGCCATGCCGGTGTTCGCGGTGGGCGACGACGACCAGAGCATCTACGGCTGGCGCGGCGCGCGGGTGGAGAACCTGACCCGCTTCCAGAAGGAGTTTCCGGCCACCGACATCGTGCGTCTGGAGCAGAACTACCGCTCCACGGCGATGATCCTGGAGGCCGCCAACGCGCTCATCGACAACAACCGGGGCCGCCTCGGCAAGCAGCTCTGGACCGATGGCGAGCGCGGCGAGCCGATCCGCCTCTACCAGGCCTTCGACGAGCGCGACGAGGCCGCCTTCGTCGCCGCGCGGGTGCAGGAATGGGTGGAGCAGGGCGGGCGCCGCGACGAGATCGCAGTGCTGTACCGTTCCAACGCCCAGTCGCGGGTATTCGAGGAGACCTTCATCCGCGAGCGCATCCCCTATCGGGTGTATGGCGGGCTGCGGTTCTTCGAGCGCGCCGAGATCAAGGACGCGCTGGCCTACCTGCGGCTGATCGACAATCCGCACGACGACCCCTCCTTCGAGCGCGTCATCAACCAGCCCACGCGCGGCATCGGCGAGCGTACCGTGAGCCAGATCCGCGAGGCGGCGCGCGAGCATGGTGTCTCCTTCTGGCAGGCGGCCAGCGACCTGGTGGCCGGCGGCGGACTGAGCGCGCGGGCGCGCAATGCGGTGTCCGGCTTCCTGACGCTGATCGCCGCGCTGCGCGCGTCAACGCGCGATCTGCCGCTGCACGAGCAGGTGGAGCAGATGCTGGAGCAGTCGGGCCTGCGCGAACACTACGGCCGCGACCGCAGCGAGAAGGCCCAGTCGCGTCAGGAGAACCTGGAGGAACTGGTCACCGCCGCGCGCGGCTTCCGTCTCGACGCGGAAGAACACGAGGGCATGACGGAGCTGACCGCCTTCCTGGCCCATGCCGCGCTGGAGGCCGGCGAGGGGCAGGGCGACAGCTGGGAGGACTGCGTGCAGCTCATGACCCTGCACAGTGCCAAGGGGCTGGAGTTCCCGCTGGTGTTTCTTGTAGGCATGGAGGAGGGGCTGTTCCCGCATCGCATGTCCTCGGAAGAGCCGGGGCGGCTGGAGGAGGAGCGGCGGCTCTGCTATGTCGGCATCACCCGGGCCCGGCGCCAGCTCTACCTGAGCTGCGCCGAGCGTCGCCGGCTCTACGGCAACGACCAGTACAACCCGCCCTCGCGTTTCATCGGCGAGATCCCCGAGACCCTGGTCGAGCCGGTGCGGCCGGTGGTGCCCACCCGCGACACCCTGTTCGGCGGCGTGGGCGGAACGGGCGCTGCCGCGCCGGCCGTGGCGCCGGCGCTGGAGGGTGGCCTGCAGATCGGCCAGCGCGTGCGCCACCCCCGTTTCGGCGAGGGCTACATCACCCAGGCCGAGGGCAGCGGACCCAGCGCCCGGGTGCAGGTGCAGTTCGA
>JALWNJ010000349.1 GCA_026995955.1 Gammaproteobacteria bacterium | reverse complement strand
CGCAGGGCATCGTCGAAATCGACGCCGATGCGCTGCTCGCGCAGGAACAGGCCCAGCTCCTGGCTGATGGGCGGGCCGGCATCGCGGCTGGCGCCCTCCAGCGCCACATTGAGGCTGGCGCCGGCCTTGAGCGCGCCGGCGATCATCAGCAGCGCATCGGGCAACTGCTGCTCGATGCGCGCCAAACGCTTGTTGCGCATGTGACGCCACATCAGCCAGGGCAGGCCGCCGAGCACGGCGGCGAACACCAGTGCCACCAGCACATCGCCGGTGAGCAGCCAGGCCATCAGCGGCAGCACCACCAGCGAGATCATGTTGAACCAGAACAGCTGGCGCGGATCGAGGAACACGAACATGTCGGAAAGCCGCGTGTCGGCCTCGTCGACGAAGGTACGACGGTACTCGTCGAGCGCGCGCCGCATCTCGCGCACCAGCACCCAGCCGGCGAGCGCGGCGGAGACGAACACCAGCGCCGCCACCAGCAGCAGCGAGGAGCCGGAGACGAGATTCATCAGCATCAGCGGAAGATCCCCATGTTGACCTCGATGCCCCGCGCGCGCAGGTCCTCGTAGAACTGCGGCACGGCGCCGGTGGCCTCGAAGTGGCCCACCACCTTGCCATCGCCGTCGAAGCCCTCCTGACGGTAGAGGAAGATGTCCTGCATGCTGACCACCCCGCTCTCGACGCCGGTGACCTCGGTGATGTGGGTGACCTTGCGCGAGCCGTCGGCAAAGCGGCTCTGCTGCACGATGAGATCCACCGCCGAGGCCACCTGCTCGCGGATGGCACTGGCCGGCAGGTCCATGCCGGCCATCATCACCATCACCTCGAGGCGGGCGATGACATCGCGCGGGCTGTTGGCGTGCACGGTGGTGAGCGAGCCGTCGTGGCCGGTGTTCATCGCCTGCAGCATGTCCAGCGCCTCGCCGCCGCGGCACTCGCCGACCACGATGCGGTCGGGCCGCATGCGCAGACAGTTCTTGACCAGCTCGCGGATGGGGATGGCGCCCTTGCCCTCGACATTGGGCGGGCGCGCCTCGAGCGACACCACATGCGGCTGGTTGAGCTTGAGTTCGGCGGCGTCCTCCACCGTGATGACACGCTCGCTGGGCGGGATGAAGTTGGACATGACATTGAGCAGCGTGGTCTTGCCCGAGCCGGTGCCGCCGGCGATGATGATGTTCTTGCGCTGTTCCACCGCCACGCGCAGGAACTCGACCATGGCCTCGTTGAGCGAGCCGTAGGCCATCATGTCCTCGGCGGTGAGCTTCTTCTTGGCAAACTTGCGTATGGTGAGCGTGGGGCCGCGCAGCGCCAGAGGCGGGATGATGGCGTTGACGCGCGAGCCGTCCTTGAGGCGGGCGTCCACCATCGGCGAGCTTTCGTCGATGCGACGACCCAGCGGCGAGACGATGCGCTCGATGGCCGACATCACCGCGTTGTCGCTGCTGAAGGTGACCTCGCTCTTCTGCAGCCTGCCGTCCTTCTCGATGTAGATGTCGTCGTGGGCGTTGACCATGATCTCGGTCACCGACTCGTCGGCCAGCAGTTCCTCCAGCGGGCCGAGACCGATGGCCTCGTTGAGCACGTCCTGCGCCAGGCGCTGGCGATCGACGCTGTCGGGGATGGCGTCGTTCATCTCGCCGATGATCTCGTCGATCAGCTTCTGCACGCTGGCGCGCAGCTCATCGTCGTCCATGGTGCCGACATCGACCCGGCGCAGGTCCATGCGCAGCAGGATCTCCTGATGCACCCGGTTGCGCCACAGGAAGCGCATCTCGCTGCTGATCAGGGCTTCCTTGTCCAGGGTCTGTTCGTCGCCCTGCGCGTTCTGGAACGAGACATGACCGACGAAGGTCTGCATCAGCTGATCGACCTCTGCCGCCTCGGCCGGGCCATCGTCGGCCGGGGCCTGCGCCTCGTCCTCGACGATGCCGACATGCAGGCGGTAGCTGCCGATGGCGATCTCGTCGGAGGCGCGCAACGGACCGTAGTGGTCGGCCTTGACGCCGTTGACGAGGATGCTGCCGGCGGCGTCGGAGCGGTTCTCGATGTAGATGCCCTTCTCGGTCTGCTCGATCTGGGCATGGATGGGCGCGATGCGCCAGCCGCGCAGCAGCACCAGGTTGTCGCGCCCCTTGCCCAGAGTGGCCTTGCGCGCGTTGCAGCGCACGCGGTCGATGAGCTTGCCCTTGTCGGTCTTGATGACGATGTCGAACATGGGGCGTCTCCTAGTCGAGGATCTCGGCCGACTCTTCGATGGCGCGGAAGAATCGGTCCTTGAGTTGCTCGGCACGCTTGATGGCCAGCCGGTTAACCTCGGAGTCGGGGTCGATCACCCGCGGGGTGACGAAGATCACCAGCTCGCTCTTCTCGTTGCGGAAGGTGGTGGAGCGAAACAGCGGCCCCAGCACCGGCAGGTCGCGCAGCCAGGCGATACCGCTGGCGTCCTTCGCCGTCTGGCTGTTGACCAGGCCGGAGATGACCAGCGTCTCGCCGTCGTGGATGGAGATGTCGGCCTGGGTCTTGCGGGTGCGGAAACCCGGGATGTTGTTGACCGCCAGGCTCTGGTCCACGGTGCTGATGGAGGTCTCGACATTGGCCTGGATGACGCCGGAGTCGTTGGCCACCGGCTTGATCTTGAGCTTGATGCCGAACTCCTTGAACTCGACATTGGACTGGCCGGTGGTGTTGGTGGACGGCAGCGGCACCTCGCCACCGGAGAGGAACTCGGCCTCGCCCCCGCTGCGCGTGCTGAGCACCGGCGAGGCCAGGATCAGCGCATCGCCGTTGTTGACCGCCAGGTTGATGCGCGAGGAGATCTCGGAGGCGATGCCGAAGTAGCCGAGCGGCCCGCCGGCCGCCGTGGTGGCGGAGGAATTGCCGCCGTTGAACGCGGCCTGTTCGGGTGCGTTGAGCACGGTCACGCCGTTGGCGCGGGCATTCTGGGTGGCGAACTCGTTGGCCAGACCCAGGGCAGGACCGTTGATCTTGTTGGTCCAGTTGATGCCCAGCTCCTCCAGCCGGTTGGTGTTGAACTCGGTGATCTTGACGCGCATGTAGATCATCTTCTGGTCGCCCACCCCGCCGTCGGTGGTGAGATTGACCACGCCCGGATACTGCTGCGCGATGGCGCCGAGCACCGGCTTGTACTTCTTGTCGACCTGGCCCGAGAGCACCACCTTGCCGCCCACGGTGGTCACCGAGACGCCCGGCACCTGACTCAGCAGGGTGCGGATCTCGCGCGACAGGGTGCCGGCATCGTCCTTGCTGATCTGCACCGTGAGCCGGCGCTGCCGGCCCTTGCTGTCCCAGATGTAGACCTGGGTCATGCCCGGCTTTTCCGGCAGGATGACGAGCTGTCCGTTCTTGAGGATCTGGGTACTGAGCAGCTTGCCGTTGCCCACGGCCACCCGTTCGATGTCGGTGACATTGAGCACCCGCACCTCGCCGACATAGAGATGATAGAACTCGCGTTTGGCCCAGGCCTGCAACGGCAGCAGCAGCAACAGGCCGAGGACGATTCCGTAACGCAGGGTGGTTGCCATCTTCATTGTGATTCTCCCGTTCATTTCAGCACCGGCAGGTTGGTGACCTTGGCCGCCCCGTCCTTGCTGCTGCCGCCGATGATGAGCTCGATGTAGGCCGGCATGGAGGCCACCTGGCTGGCCGACTCGGCGGCCTTACGGGCCAGGTCGCCCATCGCCACGATGGGGTTGCCGTTGGCATCGCGCTGGATCATGGCCGGATCCACCACCTTGCCGTCCGGCGTGCGGCACACGCCCTTCTCGTCGCACTTGAGGCGGACCGCCGGCTTGCCATCCGTCGTGCTGGCAACGGCCTCGGGCGGGATCTTGCCCACGCCAGGCACATGGATCTTGCCGTCCTTGCCGCGCACGCCGACGACCTTGCCGGTGGCCGGATCGACCACCAGATCTTTCTCCTTGACCGTGGTGCCATCGGCCAGCTGCACGGTACCGGTGGCCGGATCGCGCACGCCGATGACCCGACCGCTGGCGTCACGCACCAGGTTTTCCTTCTTCACCACGCGCCCGTCCGGCAGGGTGACGGTGCCATCGCCGTTGTCCACCGGCTTGGCTGCAAGCTTGCGCCCGCCCTTGCCGGTGAGCACCTCGCCGCCATCGGTGACGATCACGCCATCGGCATTGATGCGGAAGCTGCAAGGATCGACGACCTTGCCGCTGGCGGTGACGAACTCGCCACGGTCGTTGGTGGTGAGTCCCTCGACCTCGTTCAGATTAACCCCGTTGGGATTGATCATGTGACCCTTTTCGTCCAGCTTGAGGCAATCGGCCTGCAGGCGCACTCCAGAGGCCGTGACCAGACGGCCGTCCTTGCCGGCCTTCACGGTCATGGACTTCTGCTGCTCGGCGCGGCGGCGCAGACGCTCTGCCTCGGCCTGCTGACGGGCATGGGCCAGCAGCTCCTCCGGGGTCATGCGCTCGAAGTCGGCGGTGCCGTTGTCCTTGCGGTTGCGCAGCAGGGCGATGAGATCACCCTTGTCCTGCGCCGCGGCCAGCAGGGCCGCCTCGCGCGGGGTGACATTGACGGTGATGTTGGTGTACTGCTGCTGCGGCCGCGCGCGGGCGCCACCCTCGATGAGCAGCATGCGCTCGCGGTAGTCACGCGCCGCCTCGCGGCCGGTGGCCAGCACCTCGACATTCTGCACCACGGGGGCAATGAAATTGCTGGCGATCTGGCCGCCGCTGACCGCCGGCGGCAGGTTGGCGAACAGGTCGATGCGGTCACCGGGACGCAGCAGGCCGGCAAAGGAATTGATCTCGTCCACCTGTATCGACATCGCCCGGCGCTTGACCGGCACGGTGTCGGAGAAGTCCTGCGGGAACTCGCCGCTCACCTGGCTGCGCAGCAGCTGCCGTCCGGAGGCCAGCGGCGCCGACAGATAACGGCCCTTGACGGTGTCGAACTGATCGGGCGAGATCGACTCCGGGTGCGCCTGCTTGGGCGAGAGCTTCATCACCGCCATGTTGCTGGTGGAGATCACGGCACCCGCCGGCAAATCGCGCTTGGCCACCACCACGGCCACCTGCTTCGTCTTCGGCCGCAGTTCTTCGATCAGGGCCGCCTCCCGTGCCTTGAGGTAGAGCACGGCAAGACCGGCAGCGACGAGACCGATGACGACCGACAGCATGAGCATGGCGGCCGTCCGGTTGGTCAGGAATCTGGGTAGCATGACGGGTTCCCTTGTTCTTGGTGGTTGGGCTCAGAAGGCATTGAGGACATCCGAGGGTCGGATGTCGTAACTGCCGACGCCTGGAATGCTGAATTGCCGCTCACGGTCGAAGGCCTGCCAGTACTTGTCGGGACGGGCCATCATGTCGGCCCGCTCGGGCGGCACGCCGGCGGCCACCAGCTCGGCGTAGATGGTGTCCGGGTCCTCGCTGTCGGGGATGGCCGACAGCGACATGGCATAGCCATAGGCCTGGCCCTGGCCCTTGATCGCGGCCAGCAGGCCGTCCATGTTCTGTTCGTTCGGCCCCAGGTTGCTGGCCGCCAGGGCCAGGAACACGGCACCGACGACGATGGTGTACTCGATCATGGCCTGGCCGCGTTGCCGCAGCACCCCCGGCAGTCCGTCCCGCTTCATGGCAGCAGTCCTCTCGATACGGGATTGGCGACCACTTGCGTGCGGCCATCGCTGCCCCGGGCGATGGTAATGCTCACTTCCCGCGGACCGGAGCGGAACACCAGCAGGTGACCGTTGCCGACACGGGTGTCGGCATCGGCATGCCAGCCCCGGCCCAGGTAGTGATCGCGGTAGAAATCGGCATTGGCGGCCACGGAAAATCCATTGCGCAGGGCGATCACGGCGCCCTTCTGACCGATGTCCTCGCTGCGCACGTCGTTGAGCAGCTCGGAGCCACGCATGCGCGGAAAGTCGCGCGCCAGCCGATCGGCGCGGACCTTGCGCAGATCCTCCAGATTGATCTCGCCGAGCCAGCCCTCGGCCCCCTCGGCGGCAGGGCGGATCTGCACGGTCTGCACGACATTGCCCTCGCGATGGGTCAGCAGCCGCCAGGGATCGAGTGGCGTCTCCACCCAGCGCGGCACGGGCTCGCCGCCCCGCCGGTCCTGCCATTGGCGCCGGTACCAACCCAGCACCTCGTCCACGCCCTTGCGGGTAGTGAAGCGCCGCACCTTCATGGGGATCCCATTCCACGACAGTTCCTCGGCCAGATCGACGATCCGCAGACCGGGCGCCACCGGTACCTCGGCCAGAAGCAGCGGTGCCCACAGCAGCAGGGCAATGGCGAACAGGCACCTCATGGCACCGCTCCGCAGTAGGTACCCTCACACGACGGCGCCGGATTGCCGACCCGCTCGTTGGGCACCACATCCGGCACCAGGTGCCCAAAGCGCAGATAGTCCGGCGCCAGTTCCGGCGACAGCAGAATGCCCGCGGCCAGGCCCTGCAGATTGACCGGGCCGGAGTTCAGCTCGTCGAGCAGGCTGGTCAGCAGCAGGCCCCGCTGCTGGCGCTCGACGGCAGCCGGTCCGCCGCCGCTCCAGCCCAGCGTCTGCAGCCCGGCCTGGGCCAGCATGGGCAACGGGTCGTCCTTGCGACAACCGGCATCGAAACACAGCAACATCTCGTCGCCCAGGCGCGGACCGGCGCTGGCCGCCATCCGAAGGTCGACGCGGTAATGGCCGCTGTCCGCCATCATGTAGAAACCGTCGCCGGTGAGCGCGTGCATGACACCGCCGATGACCGAGAACAGGCTGCTGAGCGCACGATACACGCCTGAGAAGACGGCATTGAACTTGGGCGTCTTCTGCGGGCCGTCGGGGCCGGGCGCGACCTCGTCGGCGCCTCCGTCGTAGAGCGGGGCACCGGTGTGGTCGTGCCACAGCGGACGCAGGCGGTCGTCGTCCCAGCTACCTCCGTCACCCGCCAGGATGGGCAGATCGCTCCGCCCGTAGATGCGGTTGCGGGCCTCGGCGCGAATGCGCTCCGGCGTCTTGGTCGGCAGATCGGGATAGGCGGCGAAGCCCTGGAAGTAGCGATCGTTCTGGCTCGCGTGCCAGCCGCGATCGTACCAGGCGGTGTATTCCCAGGCCTGGTAGCGTGCCGCCTGGATGGCACTCTGGCGCATGTCGATGTACTTCCCGATCAGCGGGATCATCAGGAACAGCGGCACCAGCACCAGGCTCGCGGTCACCACGAACTCGGTCATCGCCTGGCCCTGGCTGCCGCGCGCCCGCATCACCGTATCCCCAGACTGTTGGCGATGGCGTCGTAGTCCACGCCGGGAATGTCGGGCAGGTTGATGTCGGGATACCAGCGCTCCTCCTGCTGCACCGCCAGCGCCATCACCCGATCGGCAAACAAGGTGTCGACCAGATGCGCGGTCCAGTAGGGATTGAAGGCATTGGCCTGCTCGGTGGCGCCGTCTGCGCGGGCGAAGTAACCCAGATCGCGCGGCCGGCTGAAGGTCACCCTCGCCTTGGCGATGGCGGCCACCTGCCCCCCGTCCGGGCCCGCCAGGTAACGCGGCATGTCGAGCCGGCCCCTGGTGTTCGGTGACGGCACCCTGTCGCCGTCCAGCACCACGCCGACGATCAGGTAGGGGGCCATGAACCCGGCACCGTAGTAGCCGTCGCCCTCGCCGGGCAGGCCATAGTAGTCGGGCAGGCCGGAATAGTTGCCACCGACCTTGTGCGTGCGCGCCTGGCTGGAGAGGCTCTGGCCAGGATAACCGGGCCATTCCCAGACCATGGGTCCGAGATCCCCGCGTCCATGGCCATAGCGGTCGTCGGGCACATTGCTCTGGCCGCGCAGCAAACCGCCCTGCATGGGGCCGGCACTGGCGGCACCCAGGCCTACGGGAGCACTCAATTTCCCGGAACTGCCCCAACACTTCCACACACAGATGCGAAAGCCATAGTCGAGCACCAGCCCGGAGGCATCCGCGGCCGACCAGGCATAGAGACGGCGGTTGCCGCGTTGCACCTGCCGCAACTCGGTGCCGCCACGGCGACTCATGTCCAGTGAGAACCCAAAGCTGACCCCGAAATACCCGGTGGAACCGAGAATCTTCACCTTGTAGATGTTGTTCATGCTGATGCGCGGGATGAAGGGGATGTCCCAACCGCCGTTCGCGCTGTTGCACATGAAGTCGAATGGCCCACCGCACTTGCGTTTCTGCAGGAAGGGATCGCGCGAGTCCTGGATCACCTGGGCCAGCCGCTCCATGCCGGCGATCTGGTCGAGCGAGCTCTTGTTCTGTCCGTAGCGTTTGAGGTACTTGGCGTAGAAGCTGCCCTGATGGGCCAGCAGGGCCAGGGTGCCATAGGTGGAGGGCCGGGCGCCGGGGGCATTGGCGGCGATCATGTCGCGGTACACCCCCCAGCTCATGCCGGCGGTGGCCGCGTGCATGATGTACTGGCTGTTGCTGTAGATCTTCGACATCGTGGCCAATGCCTTGGCAAAGACATCGGCTACCCGCGGCACCGTCCTGGCCACGAAATTCCCGAGCCCTCTCAGAATGCCAATGATGACCCGAAGCATCACCCCCAGATAGGGGACACCCATCAGCGGCTTGAGCCAGAAATCCAGGAACTTCGGCACCGACTCCATGTAGTAGGCCCAGGACACCAGCCCCACCATCTGGCCGATGCCGACCTCGTTGGCGACCAGGGCGCGGTTGGTGTAGGCCATGAAGTTGAGGTCACGCGCCTCCAGCAGGGCAATGCTGTAGGCCGCGGCGTCGGCGGCATTCTGCACCTGCATCTTCTTCGTCGCCAGCATGCCGCTATTGAACAGCAGCAGGCCGCTGGCCAGCACCACGGCAAGCGTCAGCACGACGAACACCATGGACTGGCCACGCTGGCGTTGCGGGAGCGGCATGACGGCAGACGAAGAAATTACTGGTTGGTGTAGTCGCCCAGGCCCTTGTCCTTGTTGGCCTCGGTCGCGGCCTCGCCGGACGCGGACTTGGCCGCGCTCACGGCCTGCGAGCCGCCGGCGCCGGACAGCTCACCGGCCATGCCAGCCACCTGGTTGCGCATGGTCTTGCCGAACAGGGAGTAGACGGCGATGGCGGCGATGGCGATGAGGGCGACGATGATGATGTATTCGGTCATCCCCTGGCCACGGGAACGGATTCGGTTCATGACGGTGTCTCCTGCGGGTTGTGATAGCGGGTAGTCGCAACCTCCCTGGCGGAGGTTCAACAGGAGCCTAGACCGGGACGACCGGGGTTTGAACTATACATTGGTATAGGCGAGACTGGCGCCAACGCCCACACGACGACCGCAATCATGGCACTGCAACTGCTGGTCATCGACGATCACGCCCTGTTCACCGACGGCCTGCGCCACATCCTGGCGCGGCTGGCCCCGGAGGTGACGGTGACCATCGCCCATGACCTGGCGTCGGCGGAAGCGGCGCTGGACCGCCTGCCGGAGCCGGATCTGGTGCTGCTCGACCTGGATCTCGGAGGGGAAAGCGGGCTGCGGCTGAGGGAACGCCTGCGCAAGGCCATGCTGCCGTTCGCCATCCTCACTGCCAGCAGCGACGGCGGCGAGCTGAACCGGGCCTGCAGCGCAGAATGTCTGGGACTGCTGCCCAAGTCGCTGGACGCGGAACAGCTGCTGGCAGCGCTCGGGCGCATCCTGGCCGGCGAGCGGGTAATCGACCCGGGTCTGCAACGGCTGATGGAAGAGGCAAGGCAGACCGACGGCCTGCTCACGGCACGCCAGCACGAGGTGCTGGCCCTGCTCGCCGAGGGCCTGCCCAACAAGACCATCGCCGACCGCCTGGGTCTGACCGAGATCACCGTCAAGACCCATGTCAGTGCCATCATGCAGACCCTGGGCGCGCGCAACCGCACCGATTGCATCGTGCAGGCCATGCGACGCGGTCTGCTGGGCGAGTTTCAGACGGACTGAGCCGGCCTCCCGGCCAGCGCCGATCCTTCCAGCAGTTGCTGCATGGCCACCCGCAGCCGCGGCGGTCGCACCGGCTTGTGCAGCACCGGGATGCCGGCCAGCTCCTGC
Source organism: Gammaproteobacteria bacterium (assembly GCA_026995955.1). GTDB lineage: Bacteria > Pseudomonadota > Gammaproteobacteria > J044 > J044 > J044. The sequence goes on along the minus strand of JALWNJ010000349.1, from coordinate 818 downwards.
TGCTCCAGCTCGCGGCTGTCGGTCTCGCCGGTGATGACCAGGGCCGGCACCTCGCGCCCCTGGCGCCGGCGTACCAGGGCAATGGCCTCGTAGCCATTGCGCTTCCGGGGCAGGCGCTGATCCGCGATCACCAGTGTGCTGTCCAGGCCCGCCTCGCTGTCGTCCTCGAGGGCCTCCATGTCGGCAAAGGCACGGATGTGGCAGCCCCAGCCCGCGAGCAGGTCGCCCATGGCCTCGCGCACGATGGCATCGTCCTCCACCAGCAGCACCCGACAGCCGGAAAAGAGGGGCGCGTCCGCCATCGATTCGGTTGGGCGGATGCTGCTGATCTGTTGCGCATCGCCACGCGGTACCACGAACGAGAATCGGCAGCCCTGACCCGGTGCGGAGCGCAGCACGACCTTCATGCCCAGCAGCTCGGCCAGGCGCTGCACGATGGCCAGCCCCAGACCAAGCCCCTTTTCGCGCCGACGCTCCGGATTCTGCAGCTGATGGAACTCGCGGAACACCGCCTGCTGCTCGGCCTCGGGGATACCGGGGCCCTGGTCCTCGACAAAAACCTCGATACCGTCGTTGGCGGGCCGGCAACCGACCGTGACGCGGCCCCGGGCCGCGTGGCGCAAGGCGTTGCCGACCAGATTGTCGAGGATGCGTCGCAGCAGCAACGGGTCGCTGTACACCACCTCGCCGCAGCTGATCTGCTCGATGCTCATGCCCTGCCCCTCGGCATCGTCGCGGTATTCCTCGATCACCTGTGCCACCAGGTCGTCGATGCGCAGATGCACACGCCTGGCAGGTACCTGCCAGGCGTGTGCATC
>JALWNJ010000348.1 GCA_026995955.1 Gammaproteobacteria bacterium | reverse complement strand
TGCGGATGGTGGCCACCATGCGATGGCTGGCGGGGGCCCGGGCGACGATGCGGTTGATGGCGCGCAGGCTGCGCATCCGTTCCGGGTCGGGCCGCGGGTATTCGCCGCTGCGCCCGGCGCCCGACAGGCGCAGGGCGCTGTCCACCAGGTTACGCAGCATGGCGAGGTCCACCGGCTTGGAGACGAAGTCGAAGGCGCCGGCCTTGAGCGCGGCCACGGCGCTGTCCATGCTGCCGTAGGCGGTGATGACGGCCACCGGCAGCTCGGGATGGTGCTGCTGGATGTATTGCACCAGTTCGATGCCGTTGCCGTCGGGCAGGCGCATGTCGGTAAGGCAGAGGTCGGCCGGCTGCTCGGCCAGCAGGCGGCGGGCGTTTTCGAGATCGGCCGCGGCCAGGGTCTGCAGGCCCATGCGCTGCAGGGTGATCTCGAGCAGCTCGCGGATGTCGGGCTCGTCGTCGACGATGAGCACGCGGCGGATGCTCACTGGTGTACCTCGGGCGTTGCGGCCGGGGCGAACAGGATGCGGAAACAGCTGCCGCCCATCGGCATCGGGATGTACTCGATCTCGGCCAGGTTATTCTGGCACATCTCGCGCGCGATATAGAGGCCCAGCCCGACGCCTTCGGCGCGGGTCGTGAAGAAGGGCTCGAACAGGTGTTCCTGGACCTCTGGCGGGATGCCGGGGCCGTTGTCGATGACATCCAGATAGGGCCGGTCGTGGTCGTCGTGCCCTCCCTGCAGCACAACGCAGGTTTCCTGGTGGGGATCGCAGGCGTGTTTTTTGGCATTGCTGCAGAGGTTCCACAGGATCTGGTGCAGCTGGGCGGGGTCGAAGCGGATGCGGGTGTCCTCGGGTTCGATGCGGAGCCGGATGCGTTCGGCGGGAAAGCCATGATGATGGGTGAATTCGGCCACGAAGTCGCGCAGCCAGGGGAGCAGTTCCAGATCCTCGGCCTGGGTGGCATCGCTGCGCGACAGGCGCAGGATGTTGCGGATGACGGTGTTCATGCGCTCCGAATGCTGCATGATGATGTGCACCAGCCGTTGGTCGGCTGCGGCCAGGTCGGGCGATTCCTCGAGCAACTGGGCTGCGTGGCTGATGGCCCCCAGCGGATTGCGTATTTCGTGGGCGATGCTGGCAGTGAGCCGCCCCAGTGAGGCCAGCTTGAGCTGCTGTGCCATGCGCCGGCTCTCCTCGGTGGATTCGAGGAAGGCCAGGGTGGTGCCTTCGTCGCCGTAGCCGATGCGACGGAAGGTGACGGTCAGTTCCTCGCCGCCGATGGGCACGCTCTGGCGCCCGGCCGCCTCGCCGGCTTGCCAGGCACGCCAGGCGGCCAGCAGCTCCGGCGCCAGCAGGTCGAGCCGGTCGATGGTTTCGAGGTCGCTGTCCAGCAGACGGCGCGCCTGCTGGTTGGCGTGCAGCACGCGGCCCTCGCGATCCAGCACCAGCACGCCGGATTGCATCTGTTCGATGATGTGCTCGTTCAGCTCCGCCAGGTTGGCCAGCTCGCGGCCGCGCTGGGTGGCCAGCGCCTCGGAGCGTTCGGCGGCCCGGGCCAGGCGACTGGCGAGCAGGGCGGTAAGCAGCAGGGTGCCGCCGAGGATGCCGGTCTGGGTGTAGGCCAGGCTGCCATAGTGTCCGAGCCAGTAGCCGTAGGCGAGGTCGGCCAGCAGCGCGATGCTGGCGATGGCGGCATTGAACAGGGCATAGCGACCGGGCGCCAGCAGGCTGATGCCGCCCACGGAGACGATGAGCAGGGTACCGACGCCGCCCGGCACCCCGCCGGTGGCGTGCATCAGGGCCAGGATCATGGCCAGATCGACCCCTGCCTGCAGCGGGATCTGGACGCGGAACGGCGGCCAGTGGAAGGTGGCCATCAGGCTCAGGATCAGGGCCAGCACGAGATAGCCGATGCTGGCGAGGTCGTACAGGCCGGGCAGCAGCTTGTTGAAAAGCGGCACGCCGATGTTGAGCCAGTTGAGCGCGGCCAGCAGGCCGGCGACCACGATGCGGTACAGGCTGAACAGGCGCAGGCCGCGCCAGCGCAGGGCCTCGCGGGTCAGCCCGGACTCCCGGCAGACCCAGTCGATGGCCCGGCCGAAGGGCATGGGGTCCACCACCGAGCGGGCCCGGTCCAGGGAGATCTGCCGGGCGTTGTTGTCGTTGTTGGCCAGCACCTGCTCGGCGATCTCGTCGGTGAGCTCCTCGATGAAGGCGTTGCGCTCCTCGACGCCGAGGCGCCCGTCGCGCAGCGGCGCCGAGAGCAGGATCTTCAGGTTGACCTCGTGGTCGGACATGTCCACGCCGCCGGAGTTGTCCACGGCGTCGGTGTTCAGCCGCCCCCCGCGCAGGGCGTACTCGATGCGGGCGGCCTGGGTGAAGCCCAGGTTCCCCCCCTCGCCCACCGCCTTGCAGCGCAGCTCGTCGGCGTTGACCCGGCAGCCGTCGTTGGTCACGTCGTCGACCTGGCGGTGGGTCTCGTGGCTGGCCTTGACGTAGGTGCCGATCCCGCCGTTCCACAGCAGGTCCACCGGCATCCGCAGCAGCTTG
>JALWNJ010000347.1 GCA_026995955.1 Gammaproteobacteria bacterium | reverse complement strand
TTCCTCGACAACCTGGTGACCTCCACCCTGGTGTTCGAGGGCGAGGGCCGCATCGGCGAATACATCGGCGGCTACGGCGACTGGCTGCGGCAGCGTCCCGAGGCGCGGGCCGCAGCCAAGGCTGCCCCAGCCGAGAAACCGGTCCCTGCCGAGCCGAATCCGCCCCGCCGGCGCAAGCTCGGTTACCGCGAGCAACAGGAACTTCAGGCCCTGCCGGGACGCATCGAGGCGCTCGAGGCCGACATCAAATCCCTCCAGCAGCAGCTCGCCGACCCCGATCTCTATCGCACCGCACCCGATACCGTGGCGCGCCTGCGCGCCGAGCTGGCTCAGGCCGAGGCCGAACTGGAAGCAGCCTTCGCCCGCTGGGACGAGCTGGAGAGCCGCCAGCAGGCCGGCTGATTCCTTGCCGCCATGCCAGGCTCGCGGCAAAATGGCGCCTACACTCACAGCCAGGGAGCCCTTCATGGACAAGAAAACCATCCTGCCCGCCCGCATGACCCTGCTGGCAACGACCCTCTGCCTGTCGCTCGCCTCGGCGCATGCGGAAGGACTGAACTATTCCTACATCGAGGCCGACTACATCCGCGGCAACGCCGACTCTGCCATCGGCATCTACACCGCCGATGGCGGCCGCGTGGCCGGCTCCTGGGGCGTATTCCCCTCGGTTGCCATCGAGGCCAGCGCCCAGATCCTGCCCTACAAGAAGGATGTCACCGTCGGCAGCACGACCAACAAGTACGAGACCAAGCAAAATCGTCAGCGTCTCGGTTTCGTGTTTCACGCCCCGAACGAGGGCAACACCCAGCTCGAGCTCGGGCTGACGAAGGAATGGAGCCAGGAGGAAAGCAAACTCAACGGAACCGTGACGGGCAAGACCGCGCCCAATGCCACGCTAGCCATGATCGGTGTTCGCTCGCGCGTCTCGGAGCGCTTCGAAGTCCGCGGCCGCGTCTCCGCCATCCAGACCAAGGATGGTTATGCAGGCAACGAATACGGTCTGGACCTGAACTGGTTCCTCAACGAGCGCTTCGCCCTGGGCCTGGGCTACGAACGCACCGCGCCCAAGGACACCCCGTACAACACCGAGAACTTCCTTGCCCGCGCCTACCTCGAGTTCTGAGCCCGTGCCGCACGGAGCGAGCCGGCTCCGTGCGGCCCCCTGCTCACGGCCATGAACAAGCCCTACGCCGAATCCTGCGAGCAGAACCGCGGTCCGATCCTGGCGATCCTGCGGCTGTACCTTCGGGACCGCTACACCCTGCTCGAGATCGGCAGCGGCACCGGCCAGCACGCGGTGTACTTCGCGCCCGAGTTTCCGCACCTGCTGTGGCAGACCTCGGACCTCACCGACAACCATGCCGGTATCCGCCAGTGGATCGCCGAGGCCGACTGCCCCAACGCGCTCGACCCCATCGCCCTCGACGTGAACCAGCCCGACTGGCCGGAACCGGGCTACGAGGCGGTGTTCAGCGCCAATACTGCCCACATCATGGACTGGGACAGTGTACAGGCCATGTTCGCCGGTGTCGGTCGGGTACTCAATCCGGGCGGGGTGTTCCTGCTCTACGGCCCCTTCAACTACGGCGGCAAGTACACCAGCGAGAGCAACGCCCGCTTCGATCACTGGCTCAAGCGCCGTGATCCGCAAAGCGGCATCCGCAACTTCGACGACCTCGACCGGCTGGCGGTGGCAGCCGGCATGGAGCTGCTCGCCGACCACCCGATGCCCGCAAACAACCGCACCCTGGTGTGGCACAAGCCCGCCGACTGACGAGGATCCCATGCCCCGCAAGATCGACTACGACAGCTATTTCTATGTGGACGACTCCCCCATCCACGGCAAGGGCCTGTTCGCCCGGCGCCGCTTCCGCAAGGGCCAGTACCTGGGCACCTACGAGGGGCCGGAGACGGAGGAGAACGACACCTATGTGCTGTGGGTGGAGGTGGAGGAGGGCCGCTGGGTGGGCCGCGACGGCAAGAACCTGCTGCGCTGGCTCAACCACAGCAACGAACCCAATGCCGAGTTCGACGGCTACGACCTGTACGCCCTGCGCACCATCCAGCCCGGCGAGGAGATCACCTTCGACTACGGCGAGGATCCGGCCGACTGAGGCCGAACCCACTCACGCCCCTGCCAGCGGCCGCGCCCACAGGTCGTGCTCGTCGGCATGGGTGATCTCCACCTCGAGCAGGTCACCCGGCCGCACCGTGGCATCGGGCTCCAGATGCACCATGCCGTCGATCTCCGGCGCATCGCCCGGCCCGCGCGCCACGATGCCCTCGTCGTCGGAGGTGTCCACCAGCACCTGCATGCGCGTGCCCACCTTCTCCGACAGCCGCTCGGCGCTGATCTCGGCCTGCACCGCCATCAACCGTTCCAGCCGCTCGCGCTTGACCTCCTCCGGCACCGCGCCGGGCAGGTCGTTGGCGGCGGCCCCCGCCACCGGCGAGTAGGGAAAAGCCCCGACCCGGTCCAGCCGTGCCTCCTCCAGGAACTCGAGCAGGCGCTCGAACTCGGCCTCGGTCTCGCCCGGGAAGCCGACGATGAAGGTGC
>JALWNJ010000346.1 GCA_026995955.1 Gammaproteobacteria bacterium | reverse complement strand
AAGGCGTGCGGCCAGGGTGTCGTATGCGCTAGCCTGGGCAATCGGATTCCATCAGAGGGCAGAGGGCGGCAGCGAGAAAGCCAACAGGCTGGGGGCAGGCTGTGGACAGGCGGGGGAATTCCCCTGCCCCGCTTGGGGAGCCCGGAAGATCCCGGCAGGATGGCGGGCGGGGCCGGCGATCCGGCCCCGCGACCGGATCACTCCTCGCCGATGACGATCAGGCGGATGGTGGTGTCGACATCGCTGTGCAGGTGCAGGGTGATGTCGTACTCACCCGCCATGCGGATCGGGCCTTCGGGCAGACGCACCTCGCGGCGCTCCACCGGATGCCCCTCGGCGGTCAGGGCATCGGCGATGTCGGCCGGGCCGACGGAGCCGAACAGCTTGCCCTCGGTACCGGCCTTCATGGTGATGCTCACTTCCTTGCCCTCCAACGCGTCGCGGCGCGCCTCGGCCTCGGCCAGTGCCTTGGCGGCCGCGGCCTCCAGCTCGGCCCGACGGGCCTCGAACTCGGCGATGTTCTCGGGCGTGGCGAACTTGGCCTTGCCCTGAGGGATCAGGTAGTTGCGGGCATAGCCCGGCTTCACGTCGACCTTGTCGCCCAGATTGCCCAGGTTGTCGATCTTTTCCAGAAGAATCACTTCCATCTTGCTCACCCCGGTATTCAGGTTACGGTTTGCGGCCGCCTCCGCCCGCTTGCTGCGGAAGCCGCCGTCGAAAATCGGCCAGCCCGTCGATCACGCCGATGGCCGTCAGCATCGCCACCATCTGCGGCAGGGCCAGCACCAGCAACAGATACAGCCCGAACAGCACCACGCCGGGCCAGCCCAGGGCGCGGTTCATGGCATGTACCACCGCCAGCCCCTGGAAGAAGAACGGCAGCAACAGCAGCATGCCGCTCTCGGTCAGCCCGTCCAGCCCCAGCCAGACACCGGCCATGAATCCGGCCATGGCCAGCACGCCGAGCCAGCCCGGCAGCCGCCAGGCGCGGAACTCCTCGCCAAAGCCGCCCGGGTTGTACAGCAGCGCCTGCCACCAGCGCCCCAGCATCAGCGCCAGCAGTGCATTGAGCACGGCAGAGAGCGCGACGATGCCGGTCATCATCCGGCTCAGCTTCGGCAGCGCCTCGCGCAGCGCGCGGGCCTGCGCATCGTCCTGCTGCAGCAGCGGCTGCAATGCCCGCTGCAGGGTCTCCTCCCACCAGCCGGCCAGGTCCGGCACCATGAGATGGAAGCCCCACACCACGGCGATGGCCACCGCCACCGCCGCCAGCGCGGTCGCCGGCCACGAGCCGGTGGCCCGCAGCAGCGCCGCCAGCAGAATCACCGGCAGCCACTGGCTGAGCCCGTAGCTCAGGCCGGCCATCGGCGCCCCAAGGGCCAGCCCCAGCACCACCAGCACCAGCGTCACCAGCAGCGCCACCTCGATGCCGGCGCGCGGGCCGACGCGCAGCGCCACCAGCGCCACCACCGCCCCGCTAAGCAGGCTGAACGGCGGCAGGAACACGGCCAGCACGGCAAAGGTCAGCGCCAGGGTCACGGCCTGGACGCGCCCCGCCATGACGGCACTGGCCAGCGACTTGAACATGGTCCTCCGGCCTCGTGTCAGCAGGGGTGCCGCAAGAAGCGGCGCCCCTGTATCCGATCAGTGACGATCGGTGTACGGCAGCAGGGCCAGGAAGCGCGCGCGCTTGATGGCCGTGGCCAGCTGGCGCTGATACTTGGCGCTGGTGCCGGTAATGCGGCTGGGCACGATCTTGCCGGTTTCGGTGATGTAGCTCTTGAGGGTGGCCAGATCCTTGTAGTCGATCTGCTCCACGCCCTCGGCGGTGAAACGGCAATACCTTCTGCGGCGGAAATAGCGTGACATCTGCAAACCCTCCCCTATTCGGCAGCCGGCTGCTCGGCAGCGGCTTCTTCACTGGTGGCAGCCTGTTCGGCAGGCGCCTCGGCCTTTTCCGACTTCTCGGTCTTCTCGGCCTTTTCGGCACGCGGGGCGGAGCGGGTCTCGCCCTCTTCCTTGGCCAGCGGCGAGGGTTCGGTCACGGCCTTGTCCATGCGCACGATCAGGTTGCGCAGTACCGCGTCGTTGAAACGGAAGGCACTCTCCAGCTCATCGAGCGCCTGCTGGTTGCACTCGATGTTCATGAGCACATAGTGTGCCTTGTGAATCTTGTTGATGGGATAGGCGAGCTGACGGCGACCCCAGTCCTCGAGGCGATGGATCTTGCCCCCTTCGGCCTCGATCATGCCACGGTAACGCTCGACCATGGCGGGCACCTGCTCGCTCTGGTCCGGGTGGACCAGGAACACGACTTCGTAATGACGCATTGTAGTCTCCTTGTGGATTCAACAGCCGCCCGCGCCCGCGGTGCGGCAAGGAGCCCGGCGAACGGGCCGCCGGGAAGCGCGCGAATATAGCACAGGGCGGGTGGTCGGGGGAACCCCGGCGCGCTCAATGCATGGCCCGACCGCATCCGGATGCTCGACAGCTCCGGGCCTCGCTCGATTCGGGTCCGGGTTCCGAAGGCCTCGCCGGGTCCTGCTGTCGCTGCTGGTGCAGGA
>JALWNJ010000345.1 GCA_026995955.1 Gammaproteobacteria bacterium | reverse complement strand
CTCCTCACCGAGGAGTTCTACACCCTCGGCAAGCTGGCGCGCGGTGTGATCGGCACCAACAACTACGATGGTAACACGACCCTGTGCATGGCCTCGGCGGTGTCCGGCTACAAGCGTTCCTTCGGCTCCGATGGCCCGCCTGGCTGCTACGAGGACTTCGAGCATACCGACTGCCTGATTGCCTGGGGCTCCAATCTGCCGGAGCAGCACCCGATCATCTTCTGGCGCATGCGCGAGGCGCGGGAAAAGCGCGGTTTTCCGCTGATCGTAGTCGATCCCCGTGTCACCATGCTGGCGCAGTTCGCCGACATCCATCTACCGGTGACGCCCGGCACCGATGTGGTGCTGATGAATGCCATGATGCATGTCATCCTCGACGAGGGGCTGGAAGACCGCGAATACATCGAAAAGCATACCACCGGCATCGAGTCGCTGGAGCGCGTCGTGGCCGACTACGATCCGGAGAGCGCGGCAAAGATCTGCGGTATCGATGCCGACACCATCCGCAATGTGGCACGGCTCTACGCCAAGGCCGATGCCGCCATGTCGATCTGGACCATGGGCATCAACCAGTCCACTCACGGTTCCGACGGCGTGGTGGGAATCAACAACCTGAACCTCATCACCGGCAACATCGGCAAGCCCGGCGGCACCTCGCTGTCCATCACCGGCCAGTGCAATGCCATGGGCACGAGGGAGTGGTCCTCCTGTTCCGGTCTGCCCGGCTACCGCCTGCTGGAGAACCCCGAGCACCGCGAGGAGATCGCCAGGTTCTGGGGCATCGATCCCGAGTTCTTCCCCAAGCAGCGCGGGCTCACCGAGACCGACATCTTCCCGGCCATCGAGACCGGACAGATCAAGGGGCTGTGGCTGATCGCCACCAACCCCATGACCTCCATGCCCAACACCGAACGCATCCGCAAGACGCTGCAGAAGCTCGAGTGTCTCATCGTGCAGGACTCCTATCAGGACGTGGAGACCACACAGTACGCACACATCTATTTTGCGGCAGCAACCTGGGCAGAAAAGGAAGGCGTGTTCACCAATACCGAGCGCCGCGTCAACATCGTGCGCCAGGTCTGTCCGCCGCATGCCGATTCGCGTTCCGATCTGTGGATCTTCAACAACCTGGCGAAACGCTTTGAACAGGGCAGGCGGGTACGATTCCCCGAAACGCCGGCCGAGGTATTCGAGGAGATGCGCCAGCTGTCGAAAGGTCGACTGGTCGACATCTCCGGCATGACGCACGAGGAAATCGAGCGCCAGCGCGGCATACAGTGGCCCTATCCGGAGGATCGGGCCCGAGCCGCAGGCGAGGCCATGGGCGACCGGCGCCTGTACAGCGACGGCCGCTTCCAGCATGCCGACGGCAAGGCCAAACTGATCCCGCTGCCGTTTATCGACAACAACGAGGTGCCGGACGAGGAATATCCCTTCTGGCTCAATTCCGGCCGCGTGGTGGAGCACTTCCATACCCGTACCAAGACCGGAAAGATCGGCAACAACAACAAGTTCAGCCCGACGGCCTACATGGAGATGAACCCGGACGCCGCGGCCGAGCTTGGCATCCGCAGCGGCCAGTACGTACGCGTCGTTTCACGCCGCGGTGATGCCGTGGTGATGGTACAGCTCACCCAGCGTGTACCCCGCAACATGGTGTTCATCCCGTTCCATTTCCACGACTGCGTCAACCGGCTCACGCTGGGACTGCTTGATCCGCACTCGCGGCAGCCGGCCTTCAAGCAGAGCGCGGTGCGCATCGAACACATCGATCAGGAGGAGGCGGCCCGGCTGAACGCCGAGATGCGCGCCTTCTGACCACGGAGAACCGGACGACATGTATCCCGTTCGCGACGACGAACCGAAATACGCCTTTCTGAACGATCCCGAGAGCAAGGAACGCAGCCAGTGGGGGCGCTTCATCGAGCTGGTCGAAAAGACCAGCTCGTTGTACGGCCAGCCGCTGCGCATCAACGGCGAGGAAGTAAAGTCGAACAATCCCAACCGCTACAAGCAGCATGGCTTCCACTTCACGGCCGACAATTGCATCGGCTGCCATGCCTGCGAGGCCGCCTGCAGCGAGAAGAACAACAACCCCCCGCACATTGCGTTCCGCAGTGTAGGCTATGTGGAAGGTGGCACCTGGCCGGCCTTTACCCGGCTCAACATCTCCATGGCCTGCAACCACTGCGAGGATCCGGTCTGTCTCAAGGGCTGTCCCACGCGCGCCTATACCAAGTTTGCCGAATACGGCGCGGTCCTGCAGGATCCGGACATCTGCTTCGGTTGCGGCTACTGCACCTGGGTCTGCCCCTACAATGCCCCCCAGCTCGACCCCGTCAAGGGCCAGGTCAGCAAGTGCAACATGTGTGTGGACCGGCTCGAGGCCGGCCTGAAGCCGGCCTGCGTCGCCGCCTGCCTGGGCGGGGCGCTGGAGTTCGGCGTCATCGAGAATACGCCCGAGAACCGCGATCAGGCCAAACTCGACATACCCGGCTTCCCCGATCCTTCGATTACGCATCCCAACATCCGCTTCCAGCAGAAGAAGACTCTGCCGCGGGAGATGAAGCGCACCGACA
>JALWNJ010000344.1 GCA_026995955.1 Gammaproteobacteria bacterium | reverse complement strand
GTTCGGGATGGGCGACCACCCGCTCCGGGTCGAAGAACTGCTGCACGCCGAGGCCGTCGCCGGTGGGGCAGGCGCCGACCGGGTTGTTGAACGAGAACAGGCGCGGCTCCAGCTCGGCCAGCGAGTAGCCGCACACCGGGCAGGCGAACCGGGAGGAGAAGGTCAGCTCCTCGCCGCCGCCGTCCATCGGCGCCACGCGGGCGATACCGTCGGTGAGCCGCAACGCGGTCTCGAAGGACTCGGCCAGGCGCTGCTGCAGGTCCGGACGCACCTTGAAGCGGTCCACCACCACTTCGATGCTGTGCTTGCGCCGCAGGTCGAGTTTGGGCGGGTCGTCGAGTTCGTGGATCTCGCCATCGACGCGGGCCCGGATGAAGCCCTGCGCGCGCAGCTCCTCGAACAGCTGCTGGTACTCTCCCTTGCGGTTCTGCACCACCGGCGCCAGCAGCATCATGCGGCTGCCCTCGGGCAGGGCCAGCACCTGGTCCACCATCTGGCTCACCGTCTGCGCCTCCAGTGGCAGGTCGTGGTCGGGACAGTGCGGCACGCCGGCGCGGGCGAACAGCAGGCGCAGGTAGTCGTAGATCTCGGTGATGGTGCCGACCGTGGAGCGCGGGTTGTGGGAGGTGGTCTTCTGCTCGATGGAAATGGCCGGCGACAGGCCCTCGATCAGATCCACATCGGGCTTTTCCATCATCGACAGGAACTGGCGCGCATAGGCGGACAGCGACTCGACATAGCGCCGCTGACCCTCGGCGAACAGGGTGTCGAAGGCGAGCGAGGACTTGCCCGAGCCGGACAGGCCGGTAATCACGATGAGCCGGTCGCGTGGCAGATCGAGGTCGATGTCCTTCAGGTTGTGGGTGCGGGCACCGCGGATGCGAATGAGTTCCATGGGAGCCTGGATGTGCGGGGAAACGGGATATTGTAGCAGTTGCACCCCCTTGCGGTGGATACGGCTGCAGCCCGCGAGCTAGAATAGCCGGCCATGAAACGCCGCCATCCCAGCGAGGATCTGTCACCCATCGAACGCCGCGCGGCGCTGTCGATGGCGGGCATCTACGCGGTGCGCATGCTGGGGCTGTTCATGATCCTTCCTGTGTTCGCGCTCTATGCCGAGCACCTGCAGGGCGTGACACCGTTCCTGGTCGGGGTTGCGATCGGCATCTACGGCTTCACCCAGGGGCTGCTGCAGGTACCGCTGGGCATGCTGTCGGACCGCATCGGACGCAAGCCGGTGATCGTCGGCGGGCTGCTGGTGTTCGCGCTGGGCAGCGCGGTGGCGGCGATGTCCGATCACATCCTGGGGGTAGTCGCCGGTCGAGCCCTGCAGGGGGCCGGCGCGGTGGCGGCCACGGTGCTGGCGCTGGCCGCGGACCTTACCCGCGAGGAGCACCGCACCCGCGTGATGGCGGTGATCGGCATGAGCATCGGCGTGGCCTTCGCGGTGGCCATGGTGCTGGGGCCGGTGCTCAACCGCTGGATCGGCGTGCCGGGCATCTTCTGGGTCACGGCAGGACTGGCGCTGGTGGCCATCCTCATTACCATCTACGGGGTGCCCACGGTGGTCGCGCGGCTGCACCGCGACACCGAGCTGGTGCCCACCAGCCTGGGCAGCGTGCTGCGTGACGGCCAGTTGCTGCGCCTGGACCTCGGCATCTTCACCCTGCACCTGGTGCTCACCGCCAACTTCGTGGTGCTGCCGCTGGAGCTGGGCCGGCTGCTGGATCCGGCCCATCACTGGGTGGTCTATCTGCCGGTATTCCTGTTCTCCTTCGTCGCCATGGTGCCCTTCATCATCATTGCCGAGAAGCGTCGGCGCATGAAGGAGGTGATGCTCGGCGCCATCGGGGTGCTGGTGCTGGTGCAGCTGCTGCTGGCCGAGTTGCCGGAGCAGCTCTGGGAGATTGGCGTGGCGCTGTGGCTGTTCTTCACCGCCTTCAACCTGCTGGAGGCCAGCCTGCCCTCGCTGGTGGCCAAGCTGGCGCCTCCGGACCGCAAGGGTACGGCCATGGGGGTCTATTCCAGCAGCCAGTTCTTCGGCATCTTCACCGGCGGGACGCTGGGCGGCTGGGTGCATCAGCACTTCGGCCTGCACCAGGTCTATCTCACCGGCATCGTGCTGTTGCTGCTGTGGTGGCTGGCCGCGGCCACCATGCGCCGGCCGCGTTACCTGTCCACCCGCGCGATCCATGTGGGCCGTCTGGACGAGCCGGCGCAGCGCGAGCTGCTGGCCCGTCTGGAGGCGGTCCCGGGGGTAGCCGAGGCGGTCTACCTGCCGGACGAGGAGGTGGTCTGGCTCAAGGTGGACACGGCGGAGCTGGACGAGCAGGCGCTGCATGCTTTTTCCCCGGCGAAGGCGTAGAATCGGCGCCTGTCAGATCACATGAACCACGGTCGCAGGGAGATGCGGCCCACCACCACCCGGAGAACGACAGATGGCCAGCAGAGGCATCAACAAGGTGATCCTCATCGGCAACCTCGGCGCGGATCCCGAGGTCCGCTACACCGCCAGCGGCAGCGCAGTGGCCAACCTGCGCATTGCCACCAGCGAGAGCTGGAAGGACAAGAACACCGGCGAGACCCAGGAA
>JALWNJ010000343.1 GCA_026995955.1 Gammaproteobacteria bacterium | reverse complement strand
ACGGCCGCTGCGCTCGCGCTCGACCTCCAGCGCCTGCTGCAGCGTCTCGACGCGCTGCTCCAGATCGTCAAGGCGCTTCCGGTCCCCCTGCCTCAGGCCGTCGATGGCCTGCTGCAGGGCCTGCAGGCGTTCGTCCTGCTGCCTGCGCGCCCGATCGAGCTGCGTCTGCAGTGCGGCCAGGCGTTCCTGCTGTGCCTGCGCCTGACGCTGCAGGCCGCGCAACTGCTGCCAGCCCAGCCAGCCACCAGCGAGCAGCGCACCGGCCAGCAGCAGCACCAGCAGCCAGGGCAGCAGGCGGGCTGCGCCGAGGCCGCGCCCGGCGCCGTCCTGCGCCGGCGCTTCCGCCGCCCCGGGCGTGACCGGCTCGGCCTCGATCAGCGGCAGTTCGGCGTCTTCCCCGGGCGTGCGGTTGTTTTCTTCGGCATTCATGCAGTGGGCTTCCCGATCTCCTGCCGCGATTGTAGCACCGCCGCCGTCATGGCCTCATCGCCGGGGTGTTCGGCCACGATCACACGGCGCCAGCCCTCGGCCCGATCCGCCACCCGGGTGCCGCCGGCCACCAGATCCATCCCGGCGCAGCGCGCACCCAGCGCCTGTTCGAGCGCGGCCAGGGCCTCGCCCGAGGTGGCCATGGCGCAGTCGGGCAACGGTGTCAGCATCGGTTGCAGCGCGGTGGAATCCCCCGGCCGGCGGTGATAACAGGCCACCTCGTCGAGGCGGGCGCCGCGCGCGCGCAGGGTGTCGGCCAGTTGCCGCCGGCCGCCCTCGCCTCGCAGCAGCAGCAAGCGGCGGCCGGCCAGCGACTGCAGCTCGGGCAGCGCCAGCAGGGCCTCGCTGTTGTAGGGGGGTGGCGCCACCAGCGCCGGACTCAGCCCGGCCTCGGCCAGGGCCCCGGCGGTGCGCCGGCCGATGGCGGCCAGCCGCGGTGCCCGTCCGCCCAGCCACGGGCGCGCGTGGCGCACTGCGTTGGCGCTCACGAACAGCGCCAGGTCGTAGTCGCCCCAGTCGGCCAGCCGACGGCGATCTTCGCCCACCGGGGTCAGCGGCTCGATGATCAGCGCCGGCCAGTGGACGACCTCGGCGCCCAGGGCACGCAGTCGCTCGATGATGCCCGCGGCCTGCCCCGACGGGCGGGTGACGAGGATGCGCAGGCCGGCGAGCGCCGCGGCCATCTCAGGTCGGGTCCAGCCCCAGCTCGGCGAGGAGGGCGTCGGCACCTCGGCCCAGCAGTTCCTCGGCCAGCTGCACGCCGAGGGACTCGGCCTCGTCGCGCGGCCCGCGGATCTCGCCATCGACGATGCGGCTGCCGTCCACCGCGCCCACCAGGCCACGCAGATGCAGCGTGTCGCCCTCGAGCACGGCATGGCCCGCGATCGGCACCTGACAGCCGCCGTTGAGGCGCGCGTTGAAGGCCCGCTCGGCGGCCACCCGCACATGGGTGTCCGGGTTGTCCAGCGGCGCCAGCAGGGTCAGCACGGCCTCGTCGTCGCTGCGACATTCGATGCCGATGGCACCTTGGCCGATGGCCGGAAGGCTCTGCTCGGGCTCGATGAAGGCGGTGATGCGCTGCTCGAAACCGAGCCGGATGAGACCGGCCGCGGCGAGGATGATGGCATCGTATTCGCCGTCGTCGAGCTTCGACAGGCGGGTGTTCACATTGCCGCGCAGGTCGCGCACCTCGAGATCGGGCCGCCGGGCGCGCAGCTGGCACTGGCGGCGCAGGCTGGAGGTACCGACCACCGCGCCCTCGGGCAGATCGTCCAGCCCGGCATGTTCGTTGGAGACGAAGGCATCGCGCGGATCCTCGCGCTCCAGGATCACCGCCAGCCCCAGACCGGGCGGGAAGGCCATCGGCACGTCCTTCATCGAATGCACGGCGATGTCTGCGCGGCCCTCGAGCATGCCCTGCTCCAGCTCCTTGACGAACAGGCCCTTGCCGCCGACTCGCGCCAGCGGGGTGTCGAGGATGCGGTCGCCGCGGGTGGTCATGCCCACCAGCTCGACCTCGAGGCCGGGATGGGCGGCGCGCAGCCGGCGTGCGACCTCCTCGGCCTGCCACAGGGCGAGCGGGCTCTTGCGGGTGGCGATGCGCAGCACGGCGGGGCTCATGACCGCAGTTCCCCGCCGGTGGGAAGATGGAATAACATGGGCTTTTCCTTGGTCTGACAAGGCGATGATTATACCGACCCCGAACCTGGCGCGCCTGCTGGCCGGTCTGGCGCTCCTCCTGGCCCTGTTGCCGGCCTGCGCGCGCATGGGCGCGGGCCTGCCGCAGGCCCGTGACCTGCAGGCCACCGGCCGCGAGGCGGCCCGCGCCGGTGTGCCGGTGGTGCTGGCGGTGGTGGCCGACGGCTGCCCCTACTGCCGGGTGGTGGAGGACGAGGTGCTGCGCCCCATGCAGGCCGACCCCGCCTACCGGCAGGGCGTGCGGCTGCGGCTGCTCAACCTGAGCGACCCGCGGCCGCTGCGCGACTTCGACGGCCGCATGCGCACCCCGGCCGAGATCGCGGCCCGCTACCGGGCCCATGTCACCCCCACCCTGCTGATCCTCGGCCCCCCCGGACAGGAGAGCGGCGAGCGGCAGGTCGGCACCA
>JALWNJ010000342.1 GCA_026995955.1 Gammaproteobacteria bacterium | reverse complement strand
ATACTCAGCGGCTGGTCGACGCGGCGCCCTTCGAGCGATCGCAGCATGTCGGGCAGGGCCTCCAGGTTGCGCCCCTCGAAGTGGAACAGGTCGAACTGTTCCAGCGGCAGTTGCCGGAAGTGTTCGGGGTCCAGCTCCGGCAGGTCGCGCCAGTGGACGATGGTGCGGCTGCCGTTGGCCGCGTTGAGGGTGACGAAGGAGGTGGGGGCCTGGCCGCCGGGGATGCGTTGCAGGGCCTGTGTGCGCACCCCGCGTTGGCGCAGCGCGGCCTCGATCTCGTGGCTGGCGGGGTCGTCGCCCAGGGTGGCGCAGAGCCAGGCCTCGTGGCCCAGTTCGGCCAGCAGGGCGGCGCTGTTGGCGGCATTGCCGCCCAGCACGCGGCGCTGGCCGGTGGCGCGCAGCTCCTCGTCCTCGGCCGGGTAGCGCGGCACCCGGTTGACGATGTCGAGCACGGCGATGCCGGTGAGCAGGATGCGGGCCATGATTTCTGCGCCTTTCTTGATCCAGGTCGTTCAGGCTGGAGAGCTATTGTGCTTTACTGGTACGGATGCTGACAACGAGGCACAGGGCCGTGCCGCAATCCGAGGAAGACCGATGAGCGACAAAGCCGCACCGAAGACGCCCGACTGTCTCGACTCGCGCACCATGGTCGAGGCGCTGGACCGTTTCGCCGACAGCTTCCAGTCCAGTGCCCGGCGCTGGGAGCTGGTGGTGTATCCGGCCCTGTTCGCCTTCGTGGTGCTGGCCGGCTACGGGTTCTACCTCATCTACAGCCTGACGCGGGACGCCAACCAGATCACCGCGCAGATGTCACAGGTGACGCAGAACATGGCGGTGGTGACCGCCAGCATGGAGCGGGTGGCGCAGGAGATGCAGCGCATCTCGACCGAGGTGGGCAGCATGTCGCAGGACACGAGCAACCTCACCGCGTCGATCAACGAGATGAACCAGCAGATCTACACCATGAACCGCAACATCGCGCTGATGACCGGTTCCATGAACCGCATGGGCGCCGACATGGGCAGCCTCAACTACAATGTCGGCAAGCCGGCCCGATTCATGAACAACTTCCTCCCCTGGTAATGGCGCACACCCCGCGGGGCGCGGTCGCCGCCGGCCACCGCCTCACCGCCGAGGCGGCGAGCGAGGTGCTGGCCGCCGGTGGCAATGCCTTCGATGCCCTGATCGCCGCCCTGTGGACTGCCTGCGTGGTGGAGCCGGTGCTGTGCTCGCCGGGCGGTGGCGGTTTTCTCATGGCCCGCCCGGAAGGGCGGGCCCCGGCGGTGCTGGACTTCTTCGTGCAGACCCCGCGCCGGCCGCGGCCGCCGGAGGCGCTGGACTTCCACGAGGTGATCGCCGATTTCGGCACCGACCAGCAGGCCTTCCACATCGGCCTCGGCAGCATCGCCACCCCCGGCTTCGTGCGTGGCCTGTACGCCATGCAGCGGGAGCTGGCCAGCCTGCCGATGCGCGAGCTGGTGGCGCCGGCCGTGCAGCATGCGCGCGAGGGCGTGGCCCTGGACGAACTGCAGGCCTACATCTTCTCCATCGTCGCACCCATCTACCTGGCCACCCCCGAGGCCCGCGCCGTGTTCGAGAGCCCGTCGCGGCCCGGCCACACCCTGCAGGCCGGCGAGATCCTGCGCCAGCCGGCGCTGGCCGATACCCTCGAGGTACTGGCCATCGAGGGCGACGACCTGTTCTATCGCGGCGAGATCGCGGCGCTCATCGAACAGCAGTGCGCAGACGGCGGTGGCCATCTGCGGCGCGAGGATCTGGAGCGCTACCGCGTGGCCGAGCGCCAGCCCCTGATGGGTCGGCTGCATGGACACCGGATATGGACCAATCCGCCGCCCAGCTCCGGCGGCATTCTCATCGCCTTCGCCCTTGCCCTGCTCGACAGGCTGCCAACGGACTGGCTGCCCGGCAAGGGGCCGCAGCGCGCACTGCGCATCGCCCGCCTGCTCGCGCTCACCCACCAGGCGCGCATCGCCCATCATGTCGACAGCCCCACCGCCGACCGGGCCGAGGAGTACGCCCTGCTCGACCCCGGGTTGCTGGCGCGCTACCGCGCTGAACTGCTGGATGCACCGGAGGCCATGCGTGGCACCACCCATGTCAGCGTGGTGGACGGGGCCGGCAACCTCGCCGC
The DNA here is from genome assembly GCA_026995955.1 of Gammaproteobacteria bacterium. Classification (GTDB taxonomy): domain Bacteria; phylum Pseudomonadota; class Gammaproteobacteria; order J044; family J044; genus J044. The sequence goes on along the minus strand of JALWNJ010000342.1, from coordinate 461 downwards.
CGCCACCGTCTCCAATGGCGAGGGTTGCGGCCATCTGGTCCCGGGCACCGGCATCATGCTCAACAACATGCTGGGCGAGGAAGACCTCAACCCGCACGGCTTCCACCGCTGGCAGCCGGACCGGCGCATGACCTCGATGATGGCACCCGGCATCCTGCGCCTGGCCGATGGCACCGAGGTGGTGCTCGGCTCCGGCGGCTCCAACCGCATCCGCAGCGCCCTGCTGCAGACCATCCTGCATCTGGCCGACGGCCAATCCCTGGAGGCGGCGGTACAGGCCCCGAGGCTGCATGTCGAGGGGGACCTGCTGTCCATCGAGGGCGGCTTCGACGACGACACCGTGGCGGCGCTGACGGCCGCCTGGCCGCGGCATGTGCGGTGGCAGACGCGCAACCTGTTCTTCGGCGGCGTGCATGCCGTGCTGCGCGAGCCCGGCGGCGGGCTGGTGGCGGCGGGGGACC
>JALWNJ010000341.1 GCA_026995955.1 Gammaproteobacteria bacterium | reverse complement strand
GACTGGCGCATCGACGACCTGATGATCAGCTATGCCGCGCCCGGCGGCTCGGTGGGCCCGCACACCGACGAATACGATGTGTTCCTGATCCAGGTCGCCGGCCGGCGCGAATGGCGCATCAGCAACCGTCCCTACGGCCCCGAGGATCTGCGCCCCAACCCCGATCTGCAGATCCTGGCCCGCTTCGAGGAGAGCGAGCGCTGGGTGCTGGAACCGGGCGACATCCTCTACCTGCCGCCGGGCGTGGCCCACTGGGGCATCGCCGTGGGCGAGGGCTGCATGACCGCTTCGGTCGGGTTCCGCGCCCCGTCCTGGGGCGAACTGGCCACCAGCCTGATGGAACACCTGCTGATGCGACCGCAGATGCAGGGCCGCTACAGCGACCCCGACCTGGCGCCTCGCAATCATCCTGCCCTGCTGCTGCCACGCGAGCTCCGCGGCATGCGCCAGCGGCTGGAGCAGTTGCTGAGCTTCGACGACCGCGAGTTTGCGCAATGGCTGGGTCGGGAGCTGAGCACACCGGCCCACCCGGAGGCCATCACCCCGCTGGAGATGGATGCGTCCGCGTTGCTCGACCATTTCCGTCAGGGTGAGCTGCCCGTGTGCAATCCCTGGTCGCGGCTGCTGCTGGTGCCGGACGAAACCGCGCCTATGGTCTTTGCCAACGGCGAGCGCATCGACTGCGCGCCCGGCTGCTGGCCCCTGGCAGAGCGCATCGCAGCACGCGCCCCCCTGGCCGCCGACGAACTGCTGGGCATACTGGAACGGCACCCCGAGGCGCTGGAACTCCTGCTTGCCCTGTTTCGCGCCGGCGTGCTTGAATGGCAGGATGCAGATTCGCATCCATGAGGCCGACTGGAACGATCCGCGGGACCGGGCACGGCTGAGCGACATTCGCCGGCGCGTGTTCATCGAGGAACAGGGCGTTCCCGAGGCCCTGGAATGGGACGACGAGGACACCGCCGCCCGACACTTCCTGGCCCTGGCCGACGATCGCCCCGTGGGCTGCGCCCGCCTGCTCCCCGATGGCCGCATTGGCCGCATGGCCGTGCTGCCGGCATGGCGGGGACACGGCATCGGCCGCGCCCTGCTCGCCCACTGCGAACGCACAGCACGGGCGCATGGCCTGACCGAGCTGCGACTCTCGGCCCAGCTGCAGGCACTGGACTTCTACCTGCGCTGCGGCTATGAACCGGTCATGGCCCATGTCTATCTCGATGCCGGCATTCCCCACCGTGATCTGCTGCGTCGCCTCGACCGCGCCAATGGGGAGGCGGCATGACGCAGCCGCCGTTCGAGGGCGTGATCGAGCTCACCCGCCGCGAGGAGGTGATCGAGGTCACGCGGCAGATGATCCTGGCCGCACAGCGCGACATCGCCATCGTCAGCCGCCAACTCGACCCGGCGGTGTACAGCCATGCCGAGCTGGCCGAGGCCATGCTGCGCCTGGCACGCCACAACAGAAACGCCCGCATCCGCATCCTGGTGCAGGACAACACCGCGCTGGTCAGGCAGCCACATCGCCTGCAACTGCTGCATCAGCGCCTGAGCAGCTTCGTCCGCATCCGCCGGCCGGGGCCGGATCACGCCGGTTTCAACGAGGCCTTCCTGGTGGTGGACCAGCGGCTGTGGCTGCACCAGCCGCTGGCCGACCGCTACGAGGCCCGGGCCGCCTGGGACCAGCCCCTGACCGCCCGCGAACTGCTGGATCGTTTCGAGGAAATGTGGACCGACAGCCGCGAGGACCCCGAACTGAGGAGGTTGAGCCTGTGAGAATCGCCCTGCTGTTTCTGCTGGGCCTGCTGGCCCCGCCGCTCGCTGCGGCCGAGCGCATGGAGATGTACGAGCTGCATCACCGCGGCGCCGACGAGGTGGCGGCCACGCTGCGCCCCCTGCTGCGCCCTGGCGAGGCCCTGACCAGTAGCGGCAACCTGCTCATCCTGCGCGCAGGCGAAGCCACCCACGAACAGGTTCGCGCCCTGCTGCCGCAAATCGACCGCCCCCTGGCGCAGCTGCGCGTCTCGGTGCGCCAGCGTACCCGCGGCCAGCGCAATGAGGCCCGCATCGGCGTGCGGGGCGATCTGCGCGCCGGCAGCCATGCGCCCGGCGAGGTGGAGGTCGAGGCCCATGCCAGGACCCATGCCACCCAGCGCGACCAGAGCAGCTCGCTGCTGGTGACCGAGGGCGGCGTGGCCTTCATCCAGGTCGGGGACGACCTGCCCTACCCCGTGATCGGCCTGGCACCCGGCGGGGTCGTGGCCGGCATGGAATACCGCCCCGTGCGTCGCGGTTTCCTGGTCCGCCCCCGGCTGCAGGGCGACCGGGTGCTGCTGGACATCTCCGTCGTCGACGAACGCCCCTCGGAGCGTCAGGGCGGCGCCATCGAGCACGGCAGCCTGTACACCACCGTGAGCGGAAGGATCGGGGAATGGATCCCGCTGGGCGGGGTCGAGCAGACGCAATCCGGGCGACACACGCGCATCCTCGGCACCGGCAGGCGCCAGAACCATGCGTTGTCCCATGTCGAGATCCGGGTGGAACGCCAGTGAGCGCATGGCACAGACCATTGCCATTGGCCGTGATCCTGCTGCTGCTTGCGGCCATGGCCCGCGCCGGCGAGCTGGAAACCGCGCTGGACAAGATGCGGCGAGGTGATTACGCCGAGGCCTACTGCCTGCTCCGGCCACTGGCCGAGGCCGGCAACGACCGCGCCCAGTATGCGCTGGGCTGGATGTACCACAATGGCTATGGGCTGCGCATCGACGAGGCCCGCGCCATCGACTGGTGGCAACGGGCCGCGGCCCGCGACAATGCCGACGCCTTCTTCGCGCTGGCACAACTGCACGAACTCGGAATGGGCACCCGCCGCAATCCGCAGCGTGCCGCCGAGCTCTATGTGCGGGCCCTGGCGCTGGGCAGCGAGGAGGCCCGCAATCTCATCATCGGCCTGCTCCAGCGGGGTGAGGAGAAGATGCGCCAGGCGCTGGTGGCGGCCTTGAGCGATCACTGGGCGTTGCTCGGCGAGGTGCATCGCGTGCGCAGCCAGGCAGCCAATGTACGCGAAGGGCCCAGCACACGACGCAAGGTGCTGTTCCGGCTGCACCGTGACGACCCGCTGCTGGTGGTGGACCGCAAGGGACGCTGGCTGCGCATCGTCGACATGCAGCGCGGTCGGGGCGGCTGGGTGCACGACTCGCTGGTGGAGCCGCCTGCAGAGGGGCCTGCGGAGGAGCAGCCCGGGGAAGTCGCGGACGACCATGGCGACTGAACAGGGCTGGCTGGTGTACCTGCTGCGCTGCGCCGACGGCAGCCTCTACACCGGCATCACCAACGACCTGGCACGGCGCCTGCGCGCCCACGAAAGCGGGCGCGGCAGCCGCTACACCCGCAGTCGGCTGCCGGTTGAGCCAGTCTGGACACGGCCCTGCGCCAGTCGCGGCGAGGCCCTGCGCCTGGAGGCCCGCATCAAGCGCCTGCCGGCGGCACGCAAGCGCCGGCTGGTCATCGAAGGGCGTTTTCCCGATGACTGAAGATGTGGCCCGTCCCGCGTCGCAACCGACCCCGTGGCAACTGTACGGCGGCCTGGATGAGCGGCCGGTGCGCTTCGACTTCGATGGCCCCTTCGAAGGCCGCATCATTCGCTGGCGCGCCCGGCTGTGGCCGCGTGGCGAGTGGACCGCCCCCTGGCCCTGCCCTGCCGACTGCCGCCAGTTCATGCGCATCGGACCCGAACGGGATGGCTCGCGGGACATCGAACTGGTGCTGGATCTGGACCGCATCGACCCGCGCAGCCTGATGATGGCCATCATCATGGTGCGCAAGTACCGTCGCCTGCGCGAGGGCGTGATCTGTTTCCATGGCCGGGAAAACGCACCAAATCGCTCGGGCAATGTCAGCCCGAAAATTGCATAATGCCACTTCAAACAAAAGGCAAGCCAATGTTGACACGAAAACCGTTTTGCCCATCAGCTGGTCGTGCTTCATTTTCAGCACGCTTTGCCGGCGTCTGCACGCCTGGCGCGCCCGATCGCACCACTTTTCACGCCAACCGTAGTAATCACTACGCCTGGTGTTCCAAAGTGGCACGATCGAACACGCCAGACGCACATCCATCCGGCAACTTCATGCAACTTTCGGGCTAAGATGAAAACAGAATGACAACCCACTGCCACCGGAGCCACTGAATGGAACGCTACATCTCACTCTCCCGTGCCGCCCGCCTCGTCGGCACCACCCGCACCGAGCTACAGCAGCGCATCCAGAACGGTGAGCTGCAGACCTTCGAGGGCCAGCTCGAGATGAGCGAGTTGCTGCGCGCCTATCCCGACGCGCAGGTCGAGGACAACACCATGATCGAGCGGGTGGAACGCATCATGGCCGAGGCGGTGCACAAGCTGCCCGATGACGACACTCTCCCGGATGCCCGTGCCCTGCATCTGCGTCTCGGCCACCTGGGTCAGGAACTGGCCGAGGCCAAGGCCAGCCTGTGCCGCTACAGCTGGATCATCGACGAGATGTCGCGCCTGCTGGACGAAGCCGTGGAACAGGGCGACACCGACCTGCGCGCGCTGCGCGATCGGTTCCATCGGCTGCTGGACGACCCTTCCGCCTGCCCCGATTTCCCCAAGGCCGCCATCGCCCGGGACAGGGTGCTGTCGGTGCTGGAGGCCCATGTGCGTTTGCTGCCCTCGGGACACGACTACTTCGTGCAGGGCAACGAAAGCCTGCTCGAGGCCGCACTCAAGGCCGGCCTGGCCGTGGACTACGGCTGTTCCAACGGCGCCTGCGGCAAGTGCCGGGCACGGGTGGTCTCGGGCCAGGTGCGACAGCTCAGGCCCCACGATCATGTGTTCAGCGAGGCCGAGAAGCTCGATGGCATGATCCTCACCTGCAGCTACACGCCACTCACCGATGTGGTGCTGGAAACGGCCGAGGCCCATGGCAGCGCCGACATCCCGCTGCAGCACATCGATGCCCGGGTGCGCCGGTTCGCCATGATCGACGAACACATCGGGCGTCTGCAGCTGCGCACACCGCGCTCGCGCCGGCTGCGCTTCCTGGCCGGACAATATGCGATCCTCAAGGGCAGCGACCGCCAGGGTGCGGCCTACAGCATCGCCAGCTGCCCGTGCGACGACATGAACCTCGAGTTTCATGTGGACATGCGCCTGGATACGCCCCTGACGCGACAGCTGCGTGACAAGCCCCCGGCCACGCTTCACCTGGAAGCCCCCAGGGGGGACTTCGTGCTTCACGACGAGTCGGAGCACTCAATCATCTTCGTCGCCTGGGAGGCCGGGTTCGCCCCCGTCAAGAGCCTGGTGGAGCATGCCATGCAGCTGGAGAAGGCCGAGGACATCCACCTGTTCTGGGCCGCCCCCGAGGGCGGACATTACCTCGACAACCAGTGCCGGGCCTGGGACGATGCCCTGGACAACCTCTACTATCATCGGCTCATGGCCGAGGCACCCAGCGAGCTGGATCTGCGCGCCTTCGAGGTCGTCGAGACCGGGCTGGCCGACCACGATCTCTATGTGAGTGGACCCGAGGACTTCTGCGAACGGGTGACAGCGCACTTCACTGCACGCGGCCTGCCCACCGCACAGGTCCGCTGCGAACCTCTGCGCCAGGGCACGACCGAAGATTGAAACCATCGTGGTTTCAATGAATTGCTTGCAACTCCTCGCAAATGGCTCTAGATTGATGGTGTGTCAAAGAGGCCATCATCCGTGTGAGTGACTTTGCGCCCATGCCCTCGCGGCCCGTGCAGTACTTCCCCGAGAACCTCGAAGGGAGGGACTTCGCGGTGGGCGACATTCACGGCATGTTCTCCAGTCTCGACCACCTGCTGGACGAGGTCGGCTTCGAGCCCGAGCACGACCGCGTGTTCTCGGTGGGCGATCTCATCGACCGCGGCCCCGAATCGCACCGCGCCCTGGAATACCTCGAGCAGCCCTGGTTCCATGCCATCCAGGGCAACCACGAGCGGCTGATGCTGGACGCCGTCCACCCCAATGGCGACATGCACACCTGGGTCAACATCAACGGCGGCGAGTGGTGGCTGGACCTCGACGAAGACACGCGGCAGCGTTTCATCGAGACCATTCGCGAGCTGCCCATCGCCATGGAAATCCAGATCGGCAGCCGCCGGGTGGGCATCATCCATGCTGATGTGGCGCAGGGCATGACCTGGGACGAGTTTCTGCTGGCCCTGCAGCAGGATCCGCGCGCAGTCAACTACGCCGTCTGGTCGCGTACCCGCCTGCGCATGGCGGAGCTGTCGGGCGAGGCCATGCCGGTAGAGGGCGTGGACCTCCTCATCTGCGGCCATACCCCTCTCAAGAACGCAGTGCAGGTGGCCAACATCTACTATCTCGACACGGCAGCCGCCTATGCCAGCAGTTACGAAGACGCCAAGCTCAGCATGATCGAGTTCTCGCCCGGCTTCGAACTCTACGAATGGGTCACGCAGCCGGCCGACCCGCTGCTCGGCTGACAGCCTCCAGCGCCCGATCGAAGACCTCGATACCGGCCCCGGCCCTGGGCGCTTCGGTGCTCAGGATGCGCCGCCACTGGCGTGCCCCCGGCCGACCATGGAACAGGCCGAGCAGATGCCGCGTCATGTGCCGCAATGCCGTGCCACGCTCCAGCTCGCGCTGCATGTATTCGCGGTAGCGTGCCAGCACCGTCCACTCGTCTGCGATTCCCTGATCGTCGCCATAGAAGCGTGCATCCACCTCGGCCAGCAGCATGGGGTGATGATAGACCGCGCGGCCCAGCATCACGCCGTCGACCCTTTCCAGCTGGGCTTCGGCCTCGTCGAGCGAGGTCAGGCCGCCGTTGATGACGATCTCGAGGAGAGGGCGCACCTCCTTCAGCCGATGCACCAGTCCGTGGCGCAGCGGCGGCACCTCGCGGTTCTCCTTCGGGCTCAGGCCCTGCAGCCAGGCCTTGCGCGCATGGACGATAAAGCAGTCGCAGCCCGCGCCGTGCACGGTGTCCACAAAGCGCAGCAGGTCGGCCCAGTCGTCCTGATCGTCGATGCCGATGCGGTGCTTGACCGTGACCGGGAGATCCACCGCCTCGCGCATCGCCGACACGCACTCGGCCACCACCTCCGGCTCGGCCATCAGGCAGGCGCCAAAGCGCCCCCCCTGCACGCGATCACTGGGGCAGCCGACATTGAGGTTGATCTCGTCGTAGCCGTACTCCTCACCCATGCGGGCGCAGGCTGCCAGCTCGGCGGGATCGCTGCCGCCCAGTTGCAGGGCCACCGGATGCTCGCTGGTATCGAAATGAAGGTGACGCTCGGCATCGCCATGCAGCAGGGCCGAGGTGGTGACCATTTCGGTATAGAGCCAGGCGTGGCGCGAGATCAGGCGCAGCAGGTAGCGCTCGTGGCGGTCGGTCCAGTCGAGCATGGGCGCTACGCAGAAGCGGCGCGGTGGCAGTGAATCGCGACGATTCATATCGTACTTGGCCACAAACCGCGACACATTACGACGCAATCGGATAGCGCTGGCCGAGCCAGTCGAACAGCCCGAGCAGACCCATGGCCTCGCCGCCCTCGGGGCGGCCGGGCCGGGCGCGGTTGTTCCAGGCCATCAGGTCGAAGTGCAGCCAGGGCGTGTCCGCCTCGACGAAGCGTTGCAGGAACAGGGCGGCGGTGATGGCGCCACCGAAACCGCCGCTGCTGCAGTTCATGAGGTCCGCGATGCGGCTCTTGAGCTGTTCCGCATAGGGTGCGTGCAGCGGCAGTTGCCACACCGGGTCGGACCAGTCCTGCGCGGCCGACATCACCTCGCGCGCCAGACCATCGTTCGAGGCGAACAGGGCCGGCACCTCGGTGCCCAGGGCCACGCGCGCGGCCCCGGTGAGGGTGGCAAAGTCGACGAGCAGTTCGGGCGACTCGTTGCAGGCCTCGGCCAGCGCATCACAGAGCACCAGCCGCCCCTCGGCATCGGTGTTTTCGATCTCTACGGAGAGCCCCTTGCGCGTCGCGATCACATCGCCGGGGCGAAAGGCATTGCCGGACACCGCATTCTCCACCGCGGGGATCAGCACTCGCAACCGCACCGGCAGACCTGTGGCCATGATCATCCGAGCCAGGCCCAGGGCATGGGCGGCACCGCCCATGTCCTTCTTCATGAGCCGCATGGCGTTGGCCGGTTTCAGGTCCAGCCCGCCGGAATCGAAACACACGCCCTTGCCCACCAGCGTGATGCGGGGCGCATCGGCCGCGCCCCAGCGCAGATCCAACAGGCGCGGCGCATGTCGGCTGGCGCGACCGACGGCATGGATGGCCGGGTAGTTCTGCTCCAGCAGCGCCTCGCCCACCACTTCATGAAACTCGGCAGCGTATTGCGCCGCCAGTTCCTGCATGACGGCAGACAGATGCTGCGGCATCATGTCCTCGGCCGGGGTATTGACCAGATCACGCACCAGATAGATGCCGTCGGCAATGCCTGCCACCCGGCGCGCCAGCGCCTCGTCCACCCTCAGCCGGGCCGGTTCGGGCTCGTCCTGCTCACTGAGATAGCGCGCGAAGCGATAGCCGCCCAGCACCCAACCCAGTGCCAACCGAAGCTGCTGCCCTTCCTCAAGATCCTCTGCTTCCAGGCGCCAGCAACCGCCGGGCAGACGGGTGGCCAGATCGCCCAGGGTCCAGGTATCGAAAGTCTCGGCAACGCGCACGGCGCCGCTGACCGCGCCATCGGCTCCGGGCAACAGGCAGAGATCACCGTCGCGACCGCGGCAGTCGTTCTGCGCCAGCCAGCGCCGTTCGTGCGCAGGCCGTACCTGGCGCCAGGCATCAAACCCGTCCGGCGTCAACAGATGGAGAGGACGGCAGTCCTGGCTTCGGGTATCGAGGAGTTCGTTCATGGGCCATTCCGCAGGAAGGGGCCACCACGGAGGGGTGGTTCGCGATAGAATAGCGGGTCACCCGTGCGCGGACAAACACCCATGCCCCCTGCCCTGGAACTCGTCGATGTACGCAAGGTGTATCGCACCGGCCTGGAAGCCCTCAAGGGCATCAGCCTCAGTGTAGCGGCCGGGGACTTCTATGCCCTGCTCGGCCCCAACGGGGCCGGCAAGTCCACCACCATCGGCATCATCACCACACTGGTGACGAAGACCGCTGGCACCGTGCGTGTGTTCGGCCACGACATCGACCGCGAAACCCGCACCGCCAAGCGCTGTATCGGCCTGGTTCCGCAGGAGTTCAACTTCAATGTCTGGGAGCCGGTGGAGGAGATCGTCATCAACCAGGGGGGCTACTACGGCTTGCCGCGACCAGTGTGCAAGCGCAGGGCGCGCGCGCTGCTGGAGCAGCTCGACCTGTGGGACAAGCGGCGCGAGCCGGCACGGGAGCTTTCGGGCGGCATGAAGCGGCGCCTGATGATCGCACGCGCGCTGATCCACGAACCGCGTCTGCTCATTCTCGACGAACCCACAGCGGGGGTGGACATCGAGGTGCGGCGTTCGATGTGGCAGTTCCTCACCGAACTGAACGCGAGCGGCACCACCATCATTCTTACCACCCACTATCTCGAAGAGGCAGAACGGTTGTGCCGCAACATCGGCATCATCGATCATGGCGAGCTGATCGAGAACACCAGCATGCAGGCCCTGCTCAACGAGATCAACATGGAGACGCTGATCCTCGACCTGGAACACCCGGTCGAGCACCTGCCGGTAATCGACGGGGCCGCGCTGCGCCATCGTGACGACCTGAGCCTGGAGGCCGATGTGTTCACCGGTCGTGTCAACGACCTGTTCTGCGGCCTGCAGCAGGCTGGCATCCGGGTGCGCAGCATCCGCAACAAGAACAACCGGCTCGAGGAGTTGTTCATGTGCCTGGTCAACGACGATCGGCAGCAGCGCAGGGAACGCAACGAAACCGGGGCAGAACGATGAAGAATCCCTCGCTGGTTGCCTTCCAGACCCTGCTGATCCGCGAATTCCTGCGCTTCGTGCGCATCTGGATGCAGACCATCCTGCCGCCGGTCATCACCACCACGCTCTACTTCGTCATCTTCGGCAAGCTGATCGGGCGCCAGATCGGCGACATGCAGGGCTTCTCCTACATGGACTACATTGTGCCGGGCCTGATCCTGATGTCGGTCATCACCAATGCCTATGCCAATGTGGTGTCCTCGTTCTACCAGGCCAAGTACCACCATCACATCGAGGAGATCCTGGTCTCGCCCACCCCCAACTTCGTCATCATTGCAGGATACACGGCCGGCGGCATTGCGCGCGGCCTCACCGTCGGCCTGGCGGTGATGGCAGTGGCGTTCCTGTTCAGCGAGGTGCGTTTCGAGCACCCCTGGGTGGCATTGGGCATTGCAGTGCTGACCTGTATCCTGTTTTCGCTCGGCGGGCTGATCAACGCCATCTATGCCAATTCCTTCGACGACATCTCCATCATTCCCAACTTCGTGCTCACGCCGCTGACCTATCTTGGCGGTGTGTTCTACAGCGTTTCCATCCTGCCCCCGATCTGGCAGAAGGTCTCGCTGTTCAATCCCGTGCTGTACATGATCGATGGCTTCCGCTTCGCCATGCTCGGCAAGAGCGACATCGCGCTCGCTACCTCGTTCGCGATCGTGCTGCTGTTCATCGCCGTGCTGTACGGCTGGTGCCATGTGCTGCTGGTGCGGGGAACCGGCCTGCGCTCATGACCCCCGTGCGGCCGTTTCTGGTCATCGGCGCCGGCCTGGCCGGCAGCAGCATGGCCTTCGAACTGGCACGACGCGGCCACCCGGTGACCGTGCTCGATGCGGCTCCCCGCCCCGCCGCCGGGGCCTCCGGCAACCCGGCCGGTATCTTCATGCCGGTGCCCGAGCGCCGGCCCTCGCCGCGGGAGGCGCTCTATCTGGAGGCCTTCCGCTGGCTGGGCCGGCTGCTGGACGGGCCGCTCTCCGGGGTACCACATCGCCGCTGCGGCGTGATCCAGCTGCCACGCGATGCGCGCCAAGCCGAGCGCTTTGCCGACATCCTGGCCACACGCTCCGATCTGTACCCGCTCGTGGAAGCGGGGGCAGACCTGCTGCCGGCCGCGGCACGCACGCATCCGCATGCGGACACCGCGCTGCACTTCCCG
>JALWNJ010000340.1 GCA_026995955.1 Gammaproteobacteria bacterium | reverse complement strand
AGCGTGCCCTGGCCGACGACGCCTGGTGCCGGGCGCACCTGGGCCATGCCTCGCCAGGCGAGATCCCGGACGACCGGCTCAATGTCGATGGCGGCGGCATCAGCATCGGCCATCCGGTGGGCGCCAGCGGGGCGCGCATCCTGCTGCACCTGATGCGGGTGCTCGAACGCGAACGGGCAGCGCTCGGCATCGCCAGCCTGTGCATCGGCGGCGGCCAGGGCGGCGCCATGCTCATCCGGCGTTACCAGGAGGCGACATCATGAGCGAGCTGAAACACTGGCGAGTCGAACACGACGACGGCATCCACTGGTGGCGCATCGATGTAGCCGATGCCGGCGCCAATGTCCTGCGCCGCGAGGTGCTGGAGGAACTCGAGCAGCTCGTCGAAGCCGCGCGTACCGAACCGCCGTGCGGCATCGTCATCACCTCGGCCAAGGACAGCGGCTTCATCGCCGGTGCCGATGTCCACGAGTTCACCACCATCGCGGACGAAGGCCAGGCGCTGGAACTGATCCGCCGCGGCCAAGGCGTGATGGACCGCATCGAGGCCCTGCCCTGCCCGGTGCTGGCGCTCATCAACGGCTTCTGCCTCGGCGGCGGGCTGGAGCTGGCGCTGGCCTGCGACTACCGCATCGCCCTCGACGATCCGAAGACCCGCATCGGCCTGCCCGAGGTCCGGCTCGGCATCCACCCCGGCTTCGGCGGCACCGTGCGCGCCATCGAGACCATCGGCGTGTTGCCCGCCATGAACCTGATGCTCGCCGGCAGCACCGTCGATGCGCGCAAGGCGAAGCGCCTGGGACTGGTCGACGACCGCGTGCCCGAGCGCCAGCTCGAGGCCGCCGCCCGCTACTGGCTGAAGAAGCGCCCGCCGCGCCGGCGGCCGGCCTGGCACCAGCGCCTGCTGAACCTGGCGCCCCTGCGCCCGCTCGTCGCCCGACTGCTGGGACGCGCCGTGGCGCGCAAGGCCCCGCGCCGGCACTACCCCGCCCCCTGGGCGCTGATCGAGCTCTGGCAGCAGCACGGCGGCGACCGCCGCGCCATGTTCGCGCACGAGGCCAAAAGCGTCGCCCGCCTCATCTGCGGCGAGACCGCCCGCAACCTCGTGCGCGTGTTCCTGCTGCAGGACCGCCTCAAGTCGCTGGGTCGGCAGCAGACCTTCCGCCCGACCCATGTGCATATCGTCGGCGGCGGCGTCATGGGCGGCGACATCGCCGCCTGGGCCGCCGTCAACGGCTACCGCACCAGCGTGCAGGACACCCGCCCCGAGGCCCTGGCCGCCACCATGGGCCGTGCCGCCAAACTGTGCCGGCGCCGCTTCCGTTCCTGGCCGCACCTCGGCACCGCCGCCCTCGACCGCCTCTACCCCGACCTCGAGGGCAGCGGACGCGCCCATGCCGGACTGGTCATCGAGGCCATCGTCGAGAATCGCACCGCCAAGCAGAGCCTGTTCCGCGAGCTGGAAGGACAGGTGCCCGAAGGCTGCCTGCTCGCCACCAATACCTCCTCCATCCCGCTGGAAGAGATCGCCGAAGGGCTGCAGCACCCCGAGCGCCTGGTGGGTCTGCACTTCTTCAACCCGGTGGCGAAAATGCCGCTGGTCGAAATCGTGCGCGGCCAGGCCACCTCCGACGAGGCCATGGCCCATGCCGCCGCCTGGAGCAAGGCCATCGGCAAGCTCCCGCTGCCGGTACGCAGCAGTCCCGGATTCCTCGTCAACCGCATCCTCATGCCCTATCTGCTCGAGGCCATCCTGATGGTAGAGGAAGGCATCCCCGCCGTGGTCATCGACCGCTGCGCCACCCGCTTCGGCATGCCCATGGGCCCGCTCGATCTGGCGGATACCGTCGGCCTCGACATCTGCCTGCATGTCGGGCGCAACCTCGCCGAGCACCTGCCCAGCGACCCGCCGCTCACCGTCCCCCGCCACCTCCAGCGCCTGGTCGAACAGGGCCACCTCGGCAAGAAGAGCGGCCAGGGCTTCTACCGCTGGCCCTCCGGCCGCATCCAGCGCCCCAAGGCCCCGCCCGGCCACTGGGACCGCGACCGCATCACCGACCGCATGGTCCTGCGCCTGCTCAACGAGGCCGCCGCCTGCCTCGCCGAAGGCGTGGTCGAGGACGCCGACCTGCTCGATGCCGGCATGATCTTCGGCACCGGCTTCGCCCCCTTCCGCGGCGGCCCCATGCACTACGCCCGCAAGCTTGGCCACGACGAAGTCCAGCGCCGCCTGAATGCGCTCGCCGAGGCGATCGATGTGCGCTTCCGGCCGCATCCGTGGTGGTCGGGTGATACCAAAACACCCTAAAGGAAATGCATGACCGAATTTGCTAGCATGGCATGAATGGAAGAAACCACATCCTCGTCTCAGGGATTTTTCGACTATTGGGGCAAGGCAGGCAACGAAGGTGATACCAACTTTCACCTTCTGGTCTATCACTGCCTTGATGTGACCGCCTGTGGGATCATGTTGCTGCGCCTGATCCCCCAGTGGCAGAGCCTGCTGCAGCGGATCACGGGACTGACCGGAAAGGCGCTTGAGGATTGCGTTTTCGTCTATCTGGCGTTGCACGACCTGGGCAAGTTCTCCACCGGCTTCCAGAATCTGCGTCCCGATCTGCTCCGGCA
>JALWNJ010000339.1 GCA_026995955.1 Gammaproteobacteria bacterium | reverse complement strand
CTTCAGTGATGCGCGGCGTCTCCAGGCGCGCGCGCAGCAGGGTCTGGAACAGGGATGCGGTGATGTTCGTTTGGCCAACCAGCGTGGCGTCTTCCTCCAGGGCCGTGAGCGCGTCGTGCAATGGTGCGAGCTGGTCGAGGTCGGAGCCACGGGGCTCGAGGAGATCGGCGAGCAGCTCGGCTGTCAGGCGGCACCAGCCGGCGAGGTCGTGGCGGCCAGTGAGCCGGGTGCGCCAGCGGCGCAATCGCTCGCCCAGTTCCAGCAGCCCGCCCACGGCCACGGCCAGGTCACCCGTCATGTCCGGCGCCGGCGCGATGCCGTCGAACAGGGCAAAGTCGTTTTCCGGCAGGGCGTAGCCCGCCATCGCCCGCGCTTCTCCGTAGGCCAGGCTGTGGTGATCGGGGCCGGCGAAACCCAGCGCCTTGCGGTCGTCCGGTGCCAGCCCCCAGCGCACGCCGTTCTCCTGCAGCCATTCCGTGAGATCCGGCAACAATGCCTCGTCGATGCCGAAGCGGCGACGCAGGGCCGCTTCTTCCAGCAGCTCGCGCAGCCAGCCGGCGGTGACGCGCAGCCTGGGCAGGCGCAGCAGCTCGAGGGCCAGAGCAAGCAGCGGATACTGGTGCTCGGCGCGCCGGTCCACGATGGCGTAAGGCATGCGGGCCTCCCCCTCCAGGGCTTCGAAGGCCGCTTCCAGGCAGGGCGCGTAGCGGTCGATGTCGGTGCAGAGGATGGCGATCTCGCGCGGCTTCAGGGTGGGATCCTCGCGGCGCGCGGCGAGGATGGCCTCGACCGCCTCCTGGCAGGCGCGCATGGGGCCGTGGGTGGCGTGCACGACCAGGGTTCGGTCGGGCGTGAAGCCATCGGGTGGCTGGAGGGTTCGCAGGTACGACTGCACCCGCCCCAGGGTATGCGGGGGCTCGTCTTCGGAGAAGTGCTCGTGGGTCTCGTGCGGCACCCCTTCGAGGTGTTCATAGAGCAGGTCGATGAAATCGCGCGCCTCGCGGCCCCACTGGGCGAGCAGGGGATGCACCACGTCCTCGCCCGCGAGCAGGCGCTCGCGCGCCTCGCGGCGGGCCGGTGCATCCCCCCACCACTCCTGCGAAGGGGTGAGCACGAAGGCGTGCACCTCGCACACCGCACCCAGCGCCACGAAGAACTGGAGGTAGAGCGGCGGCAGATGGCTCAGGCCGAACAGCAGGAGCCGGTCGGGTAACCCGGCCGGCCGTTCGCCTGCCTGCAGGCGTTCGAGCAGACGGTCGATGAGTTGCAGGCGGTGGGGTACGCTCTCGGTGACTTGCCGCCACAGCCGCGCCTGCCAGCCGAAACGTTCGATGAGCTTCGGATCGCCTCCCAGCCCGGGTCGGCCTTCGTCCCAGTCACGCACCCAGTCCGGCCGGTAGAGCGGATACTGGTCGAAGGCCTCCGCCAGGCTGTCGGCGATGCGCCAGGCGCGCAGGCCGTCCGGGTCCTCGGTTGGTATCAGGTGTGCCGGCACGGCCAGATTTCCGGAACGCAGCCCAGCCCAGAGGCGCAGCGCCAGCCGCGGCCGTTCCATGGGATCCTGCTCGGGCAGCGCCTCGCCTGCGGCGCGCAGAAGCTGCCAGACGGTACGCCCCGGCAGCGGCCAGTCGAAGCGCATCACCACCCCCAGGACCTCGGCCAGCCGGATTTCCAGCCAGCGCGCCATGCCCGGGTGCGCCACGGTGACCGAGGTCTCGGCGAAAGGATCGACCGGTGCCTCGCGCAACAACCCCGCCAGCGCGTCGGCCAGGTTCTCGAGCCGATTCCCGGTGTGCAGGTGGAAGGTCATGACGGGATCTTACCCCGATTCTTCGACACGGGGTCGATGTACAGCTCGACATCGGTGAGAAGGATCGCGGTATCGGGAAAGCAGATGACCAGTTTCCGGTCCATTGTCACCAGCCGAACCTCCAGCCCCCTGGCCAGCGCCACGAATTCGCAATCATATGCGGAACACTCGCTCCGATCGACCAGTGAAAGCACCTCCAGGGAAGTGACCTCGTACTCCTTTCCCTGGAACAGCGACTCCATCTCGGACTGGATCGCAAGGGCCTGCTCGAGGCGGATCAGCGCCTTGCGCAGGTAGAGTGTGAGCACATTGCGGAACTCGCTGCGCCAGAGGACGGGTACCACCCACTCCGGCTCCCGAAGCAGTAACTGTTCCGCGGCATCGGTATAGGGAGATGGCAACGCCAGACAGGCGATGACATTGGTGTCGGCGACGATCACGGCCGGCCTTCGTCGATGGCCTGCTGGATCTCCTCCGGCGATACAGTAGATGGCGGAATGTCAGGACGCACCCGGCGCAGCCGCTCCAGCCGCTCTTCCGAGGAGGCGGGACGGGGCTTCAGGACCTTTTCCAGACAGTGGATCAGTTCGCTGTTGATGGAGCGGTGATGGGCCTGGGCAGCAGCCTTGAGGCGCTCGTAGAGAGCGTCGGGCAGGTTCTTTAGGGTGATGGAAGCCACGATCAGGCATCTCCTTCCAATATGGAACCATTATGGTTCCATATCGGTGGACCAGCAAGATCCTGGTGTGCGGGCTGTTAGCAACAAATAGAACTGTCCGGTTATGTAGCACATAAACTGTCCGCTCTTTGGACCGTGTCTAAGTGGC
>JALWNJ010000338.1 GCA_026995955.1 Gammaproteobacteria bacterium | reverse complement strand
GCGGCGGTCGGGATCGTCGGCGGCACAGCCGGCCAGCAGGCCGGTCAGGATCAGAACGGCGATCAGGCGTTTGCTCATCTGGCGGTCTCCCCGAAAAGGTTCATGGCTCATGGCGGCAGTGTAGCGCAGCACCCCGCGACTTGTCGCCGCCTGCGTTCACGCTTACCCTGATGAGACGCGGGGAAGGCAACGGAGGTTCCGTGGGCGCGAGGGAGGTCGTCGTCGAGGTACATCGCTACGCCAGCTACTATCGGGGCTGGTGCCAGGCCTTTGGCGAGTTCGACGCCGGTGGCGAGGGTGACTGCTGCAGCTGGCTGTACGGCGAGGACGCCATCGGCATGGTGGTGGCGGACCGTCTGCGCCGCCCCTTCATGCGCGAGCTGCTGCGCCATGGCGAGGAGCCGGAGGTCGCGCTCTCGCCCGGCCGTCTGCATTGCGGCGAGCTGGATCTCGCCATCCGCGAGGGACCGGACCGGCGCGGCTTCGAGCGCCTGTGCGCGCTGATGCAGAGCGGCCTGTCCCTGCACATGTACCTCACTACCCACATCTTCTTTCCCGGCGCCCGCATCGTCACCTTCAGCCCGAGACGGCCCATCGTCATCATGTACAAGGAGATCCCGCCCATGCAGGTCCGCATCCAGCCCACGGCAGGGGGCGAGTGAGCATGCTGCCCGAAGCCTTCTGCCGCCGTTACATGCACCTGGTCTGGGAGCGCGATGTCTCTGTGCTGCCGGTCTGGGAGCGCTGGCTGGTGTGGGCGGTGCGCATCGCCCATGTGCTGGTGCGCGATCTGGCCTCGGGCGATCTCAACCTGCGCGCCATGAGCCTGGTCTACACCACGCTGCTGTCCATCGTGCCGCTGCTGGCGCTGAGCTTTTCCGTGCTCAAGGCCTTCGGTGCCCACAACCAGATCCGGCCCATGCTGCTGCAGGCGCTGGCGCCGCTGGGCGAGAAGGGGGTGGAGATCACCGACCGGGTGATCGAGTTCGTCAACAACATCAAGGTCGGCGTGCTGGGCGCGGTGGGTCTGGTGCTGCTGTTCTACACCGTCATCTCGCTGATGCAGAAGATCGAGGACAACTTCAACTTCATCTGGCGCGTGCATCGTCGCCGCAGCATCGCACGCCGCTTCAGCGATTATCTGAGCGTCATCATCTTCGCCCCGGTGCTGGTGTTTGCCGCCATGGCGCTCAGCACCGCGGCGCTGCACACCGATCTGGTGCAGGCGATGATGCAGGTGCGCCCGCTCGGCAGCCTGATCTCCCTGTTTACCGACCTGTTGCCGTTCCTGCTGGTGATCGCCGCCTTCACCTTCGTCTATGTCTTCATCCCCAACACTCGGGTCAGGTTCCATGCCGCGCTCGGCGGCGCCATCGTCGCCGGCGTGCTGTGGCAGCTCACGGGGTGGATCTTCGCCGCCTTCGTCGTCGGTTCGGCCAAGTACGCCGCCATCTACTCCGCCTTCGCCACCCTGATCCTGTTCATGATCTGGCTCTATGCCGGCTGGCTGATCCTGCTGCTCGGCTCCAGCATCGCCTTCTACCTGCAGAACCCCCGCTTCATCACCCCAACCGCGCAGCGCGTGCTGGTGCTCAGCAACCGCATGAAGGAGCAGCTGGCGCTGGCCATCATGGCGGTGATCGGGCGCCACTACTACGCGCGCCAGCACCCCTGCGACATCGAGTGCCTTGCGGCCGAGCTGGGGGCGGCCGGCGAGCTGGTGGAGCCGGTGGCGGAGGTGCTGGAGGCACGCGGTTTCATCGAACGGGTGGAGGACCCCGACGGCTGCTACCTGCCGGCGGTGCCGCTGGACGACACCCCGGTGGGCGAGCTGCTGGACGCCATCCGCAGTGCCGAGGAGGGCGTGAACCTGAGCCTCGAACAGCTGCGCACCCCCGCGCCGGTAAACCACACCATGGAACGGATGGAGGCGGCGCTGCAGGAGGTGGTGGCCGGCAAGGTGCTGCGCGACCTGATGGACGAAACGGCCGTGCCGGACAAGCCTTCCGGGACGCAGTCCTAGCCCCAGTGTCCGGGCAGGTGCAGCTGCAGGAACAGATAGATACCAAGTATCAGGCCCAGCAGACCGATGGCCACGGCGGTCCAGGGGCCGGCAAGGCCGCGGTAGTCCGGCAGTTTCTGCTCCTCGGGCAGTTGCCGGATCACGCGCTGGTGATTGCGGCTGGCCGCCAGCGCCAGCAGGCTGCCGAACAGGATGAAGCCGATGCCGACCACGAAGGAGAACAGGCGCCCGCCTTCGGTACCGTGACCGAATTCGAGCAGCAGCAGGCCGAAGCGCTCGATGAGGAAACCGAAGGCCATCAGCGACAGGCTGGTGCGCACCCAGGCCAGCAGGGTGCGTTCGGCGGCAAACAGCACGCGCGGGTCGTGGTTCATGTCGTCGGTGCCAGTTCGCAGCGGTTGCGGCCGCCTTCCTTGGCCCGGTACAGGGCGGCGTCGGCGCGGGCATAGAGCTGTTCGAGGGTCTCGCCCGGACGGTACTGGGCCAGTCCGCAGGACAGCGTCACCGGCACGCTCTGCTTGCGGTAGTGGAAATGGGCCTGGGCCACGCTCTCGCGCAGCTTGTCGGCCACCACCAGGGCATCGGGGCCGCTGGTCTCGGGCAGTACCAGCATG
>JALWNJ010000337.1 GCA_026995955.1 Gammaproteobacteria bacterium | reverse complement strand
CCCCGGGCAGGGGGCGACCCCCTGCCCGGGGTTCCGGAGAATCGACACCATGTGGGACGACCTGCTCGCCGCAAGCGCGCTCGTGCTGGTGTTCGAGGGCATGCTGCCGTTCCTCAGCCCGCGCCTCTACCGGCAGGCCGTGGAACAGCTCTCGCGCATGCCCGACGGTTTCCTGCGCCGCTTCGGCCTCGGCCTGATGCTGGCCGGCCTCGCGCTGCTCTATGTGGTTCGTCATTGAGGCCGGTTTGAGGCATAATTCCGCCGTTTCGACCATCGAGATCCCGACATGAGTTCCGACGACCGCTGGCTGCTGCCGGAAGGCATCGACGAGGCCCTGCCCGAGCAGGCCGAGGCGCTCGAGGCGCTGCGCCGCCGCATCCTCGATCTGTACGCCAGCTGGGGCTATGCGCTGGTGATGCCGCCCTTCATCGAGTTCATCGAATCCCTGCTCACCGGCACCGGTCGCGATCTCGACCTGCAGACCTTCAAGCTCACCGACCAGCTCAGCGGCCGCACCCTCGGCATCCGTGCCGACATGACGCCGCAGGTGGCACGCATCGACGCCCACCGCCTCGGCCGCGAGGTGCCCACCCGCCTGTGCTACATGGGCACCGTGCTCAAGACCCGTCCCGAGCACCTGGGCGGCTCGCGCAGCCCCCTGCAGGTCGGCGCCGAGCTGTACGGTCACAGCGGCCTCGACAGCGACTTCGAGGTCCTCTCGCTGATGATCGAGACCTTCCGCCTGTGCGGCATCGAGCGCATCCACCTCGACCTCGGTCATGTCGGCATCTACCGCGCCCTGGCGCGCGCCGCCGGCTGGGACGAGGCGCACGAGGCCGGGTTCTTCGACATGCTGCAGCGCAAGGCGCGTCCCGAGATCGACGCCTTCCTCGCCGATCGGCCGCTGGAAGACAGCCTGCGCGAGGCCCTCGCGGCGCTGCCCGATCTCAATGGCGATGCCAGCGTGCTCGACCAGGCGCGGCGGCTGATGGGCGCCTTCGACGGCATCCCGGCCGCGCTCGACAGCATCGAGGCCATCGGCCGCCGTCTGGCCGAGCGCTACCCCGAGGTGCACCTCAACCACGACCTCGCCGAGCTGCGCGGCTACCACTACCAGACCGGGTTGGTGTTCGCGGCCTATGTGCCGGGGCAGGGCCGCGAGATCGCCCGCGGCGGGCGCTACGACGACATCGGCCGCGTGTTCGGCCGCGCCCGGCCCGCCACCGGCTTCAGTACCGACCTCAAGACCCTGTGGCTGCTCGGCGGTCACGCCACGGTGGCGTCCCCCGGCTGCATCTTCGCTCCGGCCGGCGACGAGGCCGGGCTGGAAGCGGCCATCGCCGGGTTGCGCGCCGAGGGCCGGCGCGTGGTGCGCGCCCTCGAGGGCCAGCAGGCCGGCGCCGCCGAGATGGGCTGCAGCCACGAGCTGCGCCGCCAGGGCGACGCCTGGCAGGTCGTCCCCGTTGCATGATCCCGTTCCGAATCGAATCCAATCGAGGTAATCCAGTCCATGGCCAGGTTCGCAGTCGTTCTGGGCACCCAGTGGGGTGACGAGGGCAAGGGCAAGATCGTCGATCTGCTCACCGAGGACGCCGCCGCGGTGGTGCGCTTCCAGGGCGGCCACAACGCCGGCCACACCCTGGTCATCGGCGACGAAAAGACCATCCTGCACCTGATCCCCTCCGGCATCCTGCGCGAGGGCGTGGAATGTCTCATCGGCAACGGCGTGGTGCTCTCGCCCCAGGCCCTGCTCGAGGAAATGACCAAGCTCGAGGACAAGGGCGTGCCGGTGCGCGAGCGCCTGCGCCTGTCCGAGGCCTGCACCCTCATCATGCCCTACCACATCGCGCTGGACCATGCCCGTGAACAGGCCCGCGGCAAGGCCGCCATCGGCACCACCGGCCGCGGCATCGGCCCCGCCTACGAAGACAAGGTCTCCCGCCGCGGCCTGCGCCTGGGCGACCTGTTCCACCGCGAGCGCTTCGCCTCCCTGCTGGGCGAGGTGCTCGACTACCACAACTTCGTGCTCAAGCACTACTTCAAGACCCAGGCCATCGACTTCCAGAAGACCCTCGAAGAGGCCCTGGCCTTCGCCGAGATCCTGCAGCCGCTGGTGGCCGATGTGCCGGCGCGCATCCGCCACTACCGCGAGCAGGGCGCCAATGTCCTGTTCGAGGGCGCCCAGGGCACCCTGCTCGACATCGACCACGGCACCTATCCCTATGTCACCTCGTCCAACACCACCGCCGGCGGCGCCTGCACCGGCAGCGGCGTCGGTCCGCTGGATCTGGACTATGTGCTGGGCATCACCAAGGCCTACACCACCCGCGTCGGCTCCGGGCCGTTCCCCACCGAGCTGTTCGACGAGGTCGGCAAGTTCCTCGCCGAGCGCGGCCACGAGTTCGGCTCCACCACCGGCCGCGCCCGCCGCTGCGGCTGGTTCGACGCCGTCGCCCTGCGCCGCTCGGTGCAGATCAACAGCGTCAGCGGCCTGTGCATCACCAAGCTCGATGTGCTCGACGGCCTCGAGACCCTGCGCATCTGCGTCGGCTACCGCTGCAACGGCACCGTGCACGAAGTCCCGCCCGTCGATGCCGCCGAATACCTGAGCTGCGAGCCCGAATACCTCGAACTCCCCGGC
>JALWNJ010000336.1 GCA_026995955.1 Gammaproteobacteria bacterium | reverse complement strand
AGTGGGGCCCTTCAGAGCAGATATGGTGCCGAGGAGAGGACTTGAACCTCCACGGGGTTTCCCCCACTAGCACCTGAAGCTAGCGCGTCTACCAATTCCGCCACCTCGGCATGGTGCGGCATTCAGTGAGGCGCGAAATCTACCCAATTCACGGGGCGTTGTCAAACGCCGGGTGCCAGCCGGGCGGAAAGGGCGTATGATGGCCGCCAGTCCGGCCAGCAACCCCGCGCCGGACCCGAATTCATCCGGAGGCCGCCACGGCTTTCGGACCCGAACCAGCAAGGACTTCAATGAAATTCAGCAAGAAAGACCCCAACTACGCCCGCGAGGCGCAAAAGTACGACAATCCCATCCCCAGTCGGGAGTTCCTTCTCGACCTCATCACCCGCCAGCCGGCACCGCCCGACTTCGACACCCTGGTACGCCTGCTGGAACTGGAGGGCGACGAGGAACGCATCGAGGCCCTGCGCCGGAGGCTGCGCGCCATGGAACGCGACGGCCAGCTCATCGTCAACCGCCAGGGGCGCTTCGTGCCGCTGGCCGAGGGCAACCTGGTGGTCGGCCGCGTGGTCGGTCATCCCGACGGCTTCGGCTTTCTCATCCCGGACGACGGCAGCGACGACCTGTTCCTGTCGCCGCGCGAGATGCGCCAGGTGCTGCATGGCGACCGGGTGGTGGCCTGCGAGATCGGCGTCGACCGGCGCGGCCGGCGCGAGGGGCGCATCGTCGAGGTGCTCGAGCGCCAGAACCAGACCGTGGTGGGCCAGTATATCGAGGAGGGCGGCGTCGGGTTCGTGATCCCCGACAACAAGCGCATCAGCCAGGACATCGTCATCCCGCCGGATCAACGCGGCGAGGCACGCGACGGCCAGATCGTGGTCGCCGCCATCCTCGAACAGCCCAACCGCAAGTTCCAGCCCATCGGCAAGATCGTGGAGATCCTCGGTGATCACCGCGATCCGGGCATGGAGATCGACATCGCCATCCGCGCCCACGGCATCCCGTTCCAGTGGCCGCAGGAGGTGCAGGACGAGGCAGCCGGCTTCGGCAGCGAGGTGCCCGAGGCGGCCAAGAAGGGAAGGCTGGATCTGCGAAAGACACCCCTGGTCACTATCGACGGCGAGGACGCGAAGGACTTCGACGATGCCGTGTTCTGCGAGCCCGAGGGGGAGGGCTGGCGCCTGCTGGTGGCCATCGCCGATGTCTCGCACTACGTCGCCCCCGATTCCGCCCTCGACCGCGAGGCGCGCGAGCGCGGCAACTCGGTGTACTTCCCCGAACACGTGGTACCGATGCTGCCCGAGGTGCTGTCCAACGGCCTGTGCTCGCTCAACCCGGAGGTCGACCGCCTGTGCATGGTCTGCGAAATGCACATCTCGAAGACCGGCCGCCTGGAGTCGTTCCGCTTCCACGAGGGGCTGATGCGCTCGCATGCGCGGCTGACCTACGACGAGATGGCCGAGATCGTGGTCGATCGCAAGATCGAGGCGCGCAAGCGCCGTGGCGACCTGGTGGTCCACCTCGACCGACTGTACGAACTCTACAAGGTACTCCACAAGGCCCGCCAGCGTCGCGGCGCCATCGACTTCGAGACCGTCGAGACCAGGATCGAGTTCAACGACCAGCGCAAGATCGAGCGCATCGTGCCGGTGATCCGCAACGATGCCCATCGCCTGATCGAGGAATGCATGATCCTCGCCAATGTGGCGGCGGCCCGTTTTCTGGAAAAGAAGAAGATCTGCACCCTGTACCGTATCCACGAGGGCCCGGCCGAGGACCGGCTGGAGGATGTCCGTACCTTCCTCGCCGAGCTGGGCCTGAGCCTGGGCGGTGGCGACAGCCCCACGGCCAAGGACTATGCGCGACTGCTGAAGCAGGTCCAGGGGCGGCCCGATGCCCAGCTCATCCAGACGGTGCTGCTGCGCTCGCTCAAGCAGGCCGTGTACTCGCCGGACAACAAGGGCCATTTCGGGCTGTCGCTCAAGGCCTACACCCATTTCACCTCGCCCATCCGGCGCTATCCGGACCTGCTGGTGCATCGCGCCATCCGCCACCTGCTGCGGGGTGGCAAGCCGGAGGAGTTCCGCTACGGCCATGCCGACATGGAGGTGCTGGGCGACCACTGTTCGCAGACCGAGCGCCGCGCCGACGAGGCCACCCGCGATGTCATGGACTGGCTCAAGACCGAATACATGCAGGACAAGCTCGGCGAGGAGTTCGACGGCATCATCACCTCGGTCACCTCCTTCGGCCTGTTCGTGCAGCTCACCGACATCTATGTCGAGGGGCTGGTGCACGTGACTTCTCTGAAGAGCGACTACTACCGCTTCGATCCTGTCGGCCACCGTCTCATCGGCGAGAACTCCGGGCGCGTCTACCGCCTCGGCGACCCCATCCGCGTGCTGGTCGCGCGGGTCGATCTGGAAGAGAAGAAGATCGATTTCCAGCCGGTGGAGACGGAAGACGAGGCCGATCGCAAGCCGGCCCGGAAGTCGCGCCGCGGTGGCAAGGGGCGCGGCAAGAGCAAGGGGAGCGGCAAGTCCGCGCCCAAGTCGGCCGCCTCCGGAAAGCGCAAGGGCAAGAAAAAGGGCAAATGACGCAAATCGTGTTCGGTATCCACGCCGTCGAGGCCTGCCTGCGGCAGGCCCCGGAACGCGCGCGGGTACTGCATCACGATCCGCGCCGGCGCGATC
>JALWNJ010000335.1 GCA_026995955.1 Gammaproteobacteria bacterium | reverse complement strand
CCAAACGCGAAGTGGCCAATGCGAAAGAGGAAGGCGTGCAGTTTTTGTGGAACCGCCAGCCGGTGGAGATCGTCGGCAGCGAACGCGTCGAGGGGGTCAGGGTGGTGACCACCCGCCTCGGCGAGCCCGACGAGCGCGGCCGGCGCCGTCCGGAGCCGGTGCCGGGCTCGGAAGAGGTCATCCCTGCCGACCGGGTGGTGATCGCCTTCGGTTTCCGCCCCAGCCCGGCGCCCTGGTTCGCCGACTTCGGCATCGAGCTGGACGAGGCCGGTCGCGTGCGTGCCAATGAAGCGAGCGAATACAAGTACCAGACCAGCAACCCCAAGGTCTTTGCCGGTGGCGACATGGTGCGCGGCTCCGACCTGGTGGTGACCGCGGTGTATGAGGGCCGCAACGCCGCCGAGGGCATCCTCGACTACCTCGGCGTCTGACCGTGACCGCGCCCGAGCTGAAGAACGACCGCTTCCTGCGCGCCCTGCTGCGCCAGCCCGTGGACCGCACGCCGATCTGGATCATGCGCCAGGCCGGCCGCTACCTGCCGGAATACCGCGCCACCCGCGCCCAGGCCGGCAGCTTCATGAACCTGTGCCAGTCGCCGGAGCTGGCCTGCGAGGTGACCCTGCAGCCGCTGCAGCGCTTCGACCTCGATGCCGCCATCCTGTTCTCCGACATCCTCACCATCCCCGACGCCATGGGGCTGGGGCTGTACTTCGCCGAGGGCGAGGGGCCGCGCTTCGAACATCCGCTGCAGGATCGCGGCAGCATCATGAAGCTGGGCATCCCCGATCCCGAGGACGAGCTGCGCTATGTGCTCGACGCGGTGCGCCTGATCCGCCGCGAGCTGGACGGCCGGGTGCCGCTGATCGGCTTCTCCGGCAGCCCCTGGACCCTGGCCACCTACATGGTGGAAGGCGGCAGCAGCAAGGAGTTCGCGCGCATCAAGGCCCTGCTCTACAACGAGCCCGAGACCCTGCACCGCCTGCTCGACACTACCGCGCAGGCGGTCACCGCCTACCTCAACGCCCAGGTCGAGGCCGGCGCCCAGGCGCTGATGATCTTCGACACCTGGGGCGGCGCGCTCACCCCGCGTGCCTACCGCGAGTTCTCGCTCGCCTACATGCAGCGCATCGTGGAGGGGCTCGTCCGCGAACACGAAGGCCGCCCGGTGCCGGTGATCCTCTTCACCAAGGGCGGGGCGCAGTGGCTGGAGGCAATGGCCGACACCGGCTGTGACGCGCTGGGCCTGGACTGGACCATCGAACTGGGCGAGGCGCGGGCGCGCGTCGGCGACCGCGTGGCGCTGCAGGGCAATCTCGACCCCAGCATCCTCTACGCCCGCCCGGAACGCATCCGCGAGGAAGTGGCGCGCGCCCTGGAGAGCTACGGCGCGGGCTCCGGCCATGTGTTCAACCTCGGCCACGGCATCCATCAGCACATCGATCCGGATCATGTGCGCGCGCTGGTCGACGCGGTGCACGAGCTGAGCGCGCCGTATCATCAGGCGGTCTGACTGCGCCGCCTCAGGCCAGCAGGGCCTCGACCTCGCGCAGCGTGGCCCGCGCCTCCGGCCGCCCGTCCACCGGGCTGAGTGGCGCCTGATGACTGCGCCGCTCGGGAAACACCACCAGCTCGATCCGCTGATCCTCGGCCAGGAAGCGCAGCACCGGGAACGGCTCCGGCTCGCCCCGCGCGCTCATGCGCAGGCGGCGCTCGGTGGTTTCAAAGGGAATGCCCCGATCCATCAGAAAGATGGCCACCTCCTCCGGCTGGGCGCCGAGCAGGTGCAGGGTGATGTCGCCATGCAGGCCCGCGGTGCCCGAGAGCACCGGCCCCGCCAGGCGCGGGCGGAAGGCCTGCAGCATGCGCATCGCCTGCAGCGCCGCCTCGCGCATGTGGCGCAGGGCGTTTTCATGGCGCTCGCCCTCGAACAAACGCTGGTGCAGACGCAGTGCCTCCTCCACCTCGAGGTTGGAGGGCATGCCGGCCTGCGGCGAGATGCCAAGCCGGTCGCGCGCCTTCTGCTTGGCCATGAGGTAGTCCCGCCCGCCCTCGTCGGCCAGGATGCGGGCCGCCTCCTGGGCAATGCGCTGACGCAGCTGTTCCTGGTGCCGATGCGGCATGGCCCCACGCTCAGAACAGCTGTTCCGGCAGCGCCTCGCCGCCGCCGCTGGCCGGGTTGTCACCGCCCCCGCCCGACGGCACCGCCGGCGCTGCCGTCTCCTTGGGCACGAAGCGTGCGCGGAAGGTCTCGAAGATGGCATGGTCCGCCTCCGCCGAGGCCAGCTTGCCGGTCTCGGGATCGATGCGCACCGTCACCATGTCGGCAGGCATCGGCGGCTCCAGCTCGGGCACACCCTGCAGGGCCACCCGCATGTAGTCCACCCAGATCGGCAGCGCCGCACCGGCCCCGGTCTCGCGGCTGCCGAGCGGCTTGAGGCGGTCGAAACCGACCCACACGGTGGTAACGATGGCCGGATTGTAGCCGCTGAACCAGGCATCCTTCTGGTCGTTGGTGGTACCGGTCTTGCCGGCCAGGTCATGGCGCCCGAGCGCGAGGGCGCGTCGGCCCGTGCCGTGACGGATGACATCCTTCATCATGCTCACGATCTGCCAGGCATTGTCCTCCGCGATGACCCGCGGGGCCGGGGGCAGCCGTCGGGGCTCCGTCAGCGCCCCGTCCCCGTGCTCCGCCGAGGGCGCGCCTGCATCCGGAGCCGCATCCGGCTCGCCGGCTGCCGGGGCCGTCTCTTGCGCCCCCGCGGCAGCCATCTCCTGAACCGCGGCCTCTGCCGGCTCCAGCTCGAGCAGATAGCCCTCGCCCTCCCGGGCCAGGCAATCCCCGGCGCAGGCCACCTTCGGTTCGGCCTCGAACAGCAGCTTGCCCTCGCTGTCCTCGATGCGTTCGATGAACCAGGGGTCCACCCGATAGCCGGTATTGGCGAACACGGTATAGCCGCGCGCCAGCTCCAGCGGCGTGACCGTGCCACTGCCCAGCGCCAGCGACAGGTCGTGCGGCAGGCGCCGGGTGTCGAAACCGAAACGGGCCACGTATTTCAGGGCATACCCAATGCCGATGGCGCGCAGCAGGCGGATGGAGACCAGGTTGCGCGACTTCATCAGTGCCACCCGCAGGCGGGTGGGGCCATAGAAATGCCCGCTGTAGTTCTCCGGCCGCCAGGTATCCTCCAGCGCGGCATCCTCGAACACCACCGGCGCATCGTTGATGATGCTGGCCGGCGTGTAGCCCTTCTCCAGCGCCGCCGAGTAGATGAACGGCTTGAAGCTGGAGCCCGGCTGGCGCTGCGCCTGGGTGACGCGATTGAACTTGCTCAGGTAGTAGTCGAAGCCGCCCACCAGCGCCAGCACCGCGCCATCCGCGGGCCGCAGTGACACCAGCGCGCCCGATACCTCCGGCACCTGGGCCAGGGTCCAGATCTCGTCATCCTTCTCGGGCGGCACCTCGGCCTTGCGCCCGCGGCGATCGCGCGGCAGCGCCTCGGAACGCTTCATGCGGCTCACGCGCACCACATCCCCCGGCACCAGCACCCGGGAAACCCGCTTCACCTCCGGTCCGAGCCGATTCTCGTCCAGATGGCGCCGAGCCCAGCGCACGCCGTCCAGCTCCAGCACGGCGCGTTCACCATCGCCCAGATAGAGCCGGGCCTTGTCATCGTCCACCTCCAGCACCAGGGCCGGACGCATGCCCTCGACCCGGGGACGCTTGTCGAGCAGGTCGTCCCAGGCCGCCTCGTCCGGCAACCCGGACAGGTCCACATGGGCTTCGGGGCCGCGCCAGCCATGACGGCGATCGTAGGCCACCAGACCGGCACGCACGGCCCGGTTGGCGGCTGCCTGCAACGGTGCGCGCAGCGTGGTGTACACGCGCAGGCCATCGCCATAGGCACGCTCGCCGAAGCGCGCCACCATCTCGCGCCGCACCATCTCGCCGAGATAGGGCGCCTCCACTTCGGGCCGTGGCCCATGCAGGCTGGCCGTAAGCGGCGCCTTCCTCGCCTGCTGCCAGGTGGGGTCGTCGATGTAGCCGAGCTCGTGCATGCGATCGAGCACATAGTTGCGCCGGATCCAGGCCCGCTCGGGATTGACGATGGGGTTGTAGCCCGATGGCGCCTTGGGCAGGCCGGCGATCATGGCGATCTGCGGCAGGGTGAGGTTCCGGATGTCGGTGCCGTAGTAGACCTGGGCGGCGGCACCCACGCCATAGGCGCGATGACCGAGATAGATCTTGTTCAGGTACAGCTCGAGGATCTGGTCTTTTGTGAGCTCCCTCTCAATTTTCAGGGCCAGGAACATCTCTCTCAGCTTCCTGGTATATGTTTTTTCCGGGGAGAGGAAGAAATTCTTGGCCACCTGCATGGTGATGGTGCTGGCCCCCTGGGTCTTCCTGCCGGTGAGCGCCAGGTTGAGGGCCGCACGCAGCACGCCCTGCCAGTCCACGCCCGGGTGTTCGTAGAAGCGATCGTCCTCGGCGGCGAGGAAGGCCTGCTTCATCAGCGGAGGGACCTCTTCTATATGTACCGGTATGCGCCGCTTCTCCCCGTACTCGGCAATCAGGCGGCCATCGTGGGAGTAGATGCGCAGCGGAACCTGGAGGCGAACCTCCTTGAGCTGCTCCACCGGCGGCAGGTCCCGGCCCAGCACGACCCAGGCCACGAGCAGGGCGATCACGCCGGCGAGGCCGGCGGCAAACACGGCACCCAGCGCCCAGAGAGAGAATTTGGTCAAGGATTTCATCAGGTTACGGGAAGGGCCGGAATCTCATGCGGGGCAGTATCTCACACCAAAAGGGCGCCGCCAACAAGGGGTGGAATTTATACTAGTATTTTTATAGAGTTGCAGCTAATATCTGAGAAAACATAATATCAATGCCATGTAACCATTGGGGATAAAGGGAAAATCACCGTGTCTCTCCTGAGAAAGAAAAAACCGCCCCTGCTGGGCATCGACATCAGCTCTACCTCGGTCAAGCTGGTGGAGCTGAGTCGCAGTGGCGACCGCTACAAGGTCGAGAGCTATGCCGTCGAGCCCCTCCCCCCCAATGCCGTGGTGGAGAAGAACATCGCCGAGACCGAGGCGGTGGGCGAAACCATCAGCAAGGCGCTGAAACGGGCCAAGACCAAGAACAAGTTCTGCGCCCTCGCGGTGCCCGCCTCGGCGGTCATCACCAAGGTCATCACCATGCCGGCCAGCCTGAACGAGAACGACCTCGAGGTTCAGGTCCAGATCGAGGCCGACCAGTACATCCCCTACTCGCTGGACGAGGTGCACCTCGACTTCGAGGTACTGGGCCCGACCGAGGGCAACCCGGAGACAGTCGATGTGCTGCTGGCCGCCACCCGCAGCGAGAATGTGGATCTGCGCGTGGCCGCCGCCGACATCGCCGGCCTCACCACCAAGGTGATGGACATCGAGTCCTATGCCATGGAGAACGCCTACCGGCTCATCGAGCCCGACCTCAGCGGCCGCGTGGTGGCCATCGTCGATGTCGGCGCCACCATGACCACCATCAATGTCATCGCCGACGACCAGCTGGTGTACACCCGTGAGCAGCCCTTCGGCGGCAAGCAGCTCACCGAGGAGATCATGCGCCGCTACGGCCTCTCCTACGAGGAGGCCGGGCTGGCCAAGAAGGAGGGCAGCCTGCCCGACAACTACGTGCCCGAGGTGCTGGAGCCGTTCAAGGAAACCATGGCGCAGCAGGTGCACCGCTTCCTGCAGTTCTTCTACGCCGCCAGCCAGTACAACACCGTGGACCAGCTGGCGCTGGCCGGCGGTTGCGCCTCGATCCCCGGCATCGACGAGCTGATCGAGAACCGCGTCGGTGTCCCGACCAGCATCGCCAACCCCTTCGCCAACATGTCCACGTCCTCCCGTGTCAATCAGCAGCGCCTGTACGACGACGCCCCTGCGCTGATGATTGCCTGCGGACTGGCCCTGAGGAGTTTCGACTGACATGGCGCACATCAACCTCCTACCCTGGCGCGAAGAGCGTCGCAAGGAACGGCAGCAGGAATTCCTCGTCTACATGCTGTTCGCCGCTGCCCTGGCCGGACTGGTGGTGTTCTTCGTCCATGTCCAGATCGAGGGCCGCATCGAATACCAGCAGGCGCGCAACAAGTTCCTGGAGAACGAGATCCGCATCATCGACAAGCGCATTGCCGAGATCCGTGAGCTGGAAAAGACCAAGAAGGCGCTGCTCGAGCGCATGAAGATCATCGAGGAACTGCAGACCAGTCGCCCCGGCGTGGTGCACCTGTTCGACGAGCTGGTCAAGACCCTGCCCGACGGGCTGTACCTCAAGTCGCTGAAACAGAAGGGCAACAAGCTTTACATCGAAGGCGAGGCCGAATCCAACGCGCGCGTCTCCGCCTACATGCGCAACCTCGAGGCCTCGCCCTGGTTCAAGGACCCGTCGCTCGAGATCGTCAAGTCGGACAGTGGTGGCGGCAAGGGCAAGAAGGGCGCGCGAAACCCGACCGTCCCGACCAAGCAGTTCAAGCTGACGGTGACCATCACCTCGCCGTCCGACGAAAAGAAGAAGGAGGACTGAGATGGCCATCGACCTTGCCAAGATCAAGTCCGACCTCGAAAGCTTCGATGTCAACGACCTGAAGAACATCGGCACCGCGCCCCTGGCGGTACGGATCATCGTCATTGCGGTGGTGGTCATCGCCATCCTCGGTCTGGGCTACTACTTCGACACCAAGGAACAGCTGCTGCGCCTGGAACAGCTCGAGCGCAAGGAACAGGATCTGCGTCGCAAGTTCGAGGCCCGCCAGCGCAAGGCGGCCAACCTCGAGGCCTACAAGGCACAGCTCGAAGAGATGAAGACCGCCTTCGGTGCCATGTTGCGCCAGCTGCCCAGCAAGACCGAGATCCCGAGTCTGCTGGTGGACATCTCCGAGACCGGCCTCAGGAGCGGGCTGACCATCGACCTGTTCCAGCCCCAGGCCGAGGCGAAGAAGGGCTTCTATGCCGAGAAGCCGATCAAGCTGGAGATGCGCGGAAACTACGAGGAGATGGCCAATTTCGCCAGCGGCGTGGCCACCCTGCCGCGTATCGTCACCCTGCACGACATCGAGATCGCCCCGGTCAAGGGCGGCGGCCTGTCCATGAAGGCCACCGCCAAGACCTACCGCTATCTCGAAGACAACGAATGAAGGACTCCGGCACATGGCTGACATCCTGACCAGGCAACAAGATCACGCGCCGCCTGCCCGTCCGGGCCACCCCATGCGCTGGCTCGGCGTGCTGGCGATGGCGCTGCTGCTGACGGCCTGCGGCAACGACATGAGCGACCTCAAGCAATACGTCGAGGCCACCAAGGCCAAGAAACACGGCCGCATCGAACCGATCCCGGAGATCAAGTCCTACGAGGCCTTCGAATACCCGGGGCACGAACGCGATCCCTTCGATCCTTCGGCAGTGGCCGCCAAGGTAGAGAAAGGGAAGGCCATTGGCGAAAACTTCGTTTCGGTCGATACCAACCGGCCACCCGAATATCTGGAGAGCTTCCCGCTCGACACCCTGCGCATGGCCGGCACCCTGGAACGGAACGGTGAGTTGTGGGCCCTGGTTCGCACACCCGACGGCACCATCCAGAGAGTCCATGTCGGCAACTACATGGGCCAGAACTACGGCAAGATCATCCGCATCACCGAGGACGAAATCGTGCTCGAAGAGAAGGTCCCCGATGGCATGGGCCATTTCGTCAAACGGGAAAATGCGCTCAAGATGAGCAGCGGCGAAGAATGAGGGCTACGACCATGCATAGCATCACCCAAGCTGACCACAAAGGATTCCGCACCATGAAATACCGCCTCTCGCTGGCCATGATCGGCCTGCTGCTCTGGGCCACGCAATCGCTCGCCGCGAGCAATGCGCTGGAAGGCATCAGCTATGCCAAGCTGCCGGGCGACCAGGTGCAGCTGGTGCTCAAGTTCCGCGAGCCGCCGAAGGAACCCCTGACCTTCACCATCGAGGAGCCGGCCCGCATCGCCCTCGACTTCCCTGACACCGAGGTCGTGCTCAAGAAGCGCAAGACGCCGATCGGTGTCGGCGTGACCCGCAGCGTGGTTGCCGTGCCCGGCAAGGGGCGTGCCCGCGTCGTCATCAACCAGACCGAACTCTCGGACTATCAGACCCGCATCAAGGGGAACCAGGTCATCGTCCACATTGGTCCGCCCCAGACCGCCGCCCTGGCCACGGACAGCACCGGCACCGCGAACGCCCTCGACAGCCGGATCGCGGAACAGGAGCGTGCCGCAGCACCGGCCCGCAATCGCATCGAGGCCATCGACTTCCGCCGCGGCCCGAAGGGCGAGGCCCGCATCGTCCTCAAGCTGTCCAATCCACGCATCCCGGTGGATGTTCGCCAGCAGGCGAAGAGCATCATCGTCGAGGCACTCAACACCGGCATCGACGACAAGCTGCAGCGCCGCATGGACGTGACCGACTTCGCCACCCCGGTCGAGACCATCGACACCTTCAAGGTCGGCAACGACGTGCGCATCGCCATCCGGCCCACCGGCGAGTACGAACAGCTGGCCTACCAGACCGACGAGACCTTCACCATCGAGATCAAGCCGCTGACCAAGGCCGAAGTGGAGAAGCGGCGCAAGAAGGAATTTACCGGCGAACGCCTGTCCCTCAACTTCCAGGACATCGAGGTCCGCTCGGTGCTGCAGCTCATCGCCGACTTCACCAATCTCAATGTGGTGGTCAGCGACAGCGTTACCGGCAACCTGACCCTGCGCCTCAAGAACGTGCCCTGGGACCAGGCGCTCGACATCATTCTCAAGACCAAGGGCCTGGCCATGCGCCAGAACGGCAATGTGTTGCTGATCGCCCCCGCCGAGGAAATCGCCGCGCGTGAGAAGCTCGAGCTGGAGGCCAGCAAGCAGGTCGAGGAACTGGCCCCGCTGCGCTCGGAGTTCATCCAGATCAACTATGCCAACGCCTCCGAGCTGGCCGCCCTGCTCAAGAGCAAGGGCAACAGCCTGCTCAGCGAGCGCGGCAATGTCACCATCGACACCCGCACCAACACCCTGCTGGTGCAGGACACCGATGCCAAGCTGGAGGAGATCCGGCGCCTCATCGCCCGCCTCGACGTGCCGGTGCGCCAGGTGCTCATCGAGTCGCGCATCGTCGAGGCTACCGACAAGTACACCAAGGAGCTGGGTGTCCGGTTCGGCATCTCCAGCGTACACACCGACAACAACCGCAACCTGACCAATGCCGTCTCCGGCACGGCCCAGGCCTCGTATGACCTGTCTCAGGGCAACACCCCGGCACTGACCAGCACCTACAACGTCAATCTGCCGCCCAATACGGTCGCCGGCAGCATTGGCCTGTCACTGATCAAGCTGCCCATGGACCTGATGCTGAACCTGGAACTGGCCGCGGCCGAGCTGGAAAACCGCATCGAGACCATCTCCAACCCGCGCGTCATCACCGCCAACCAGCAGACCGCGCGGATCGAGACCGGTACCGAGATCCCCTACCAGCAGGCCACCTCCAGCGGGGCCACCAGCGTGTCCTTCAAGAAGGCCGTGCTGAGCCTCGAGGTGACGCCGCAGATCACGCCGGACGAGCGCGTCAACATGGAGATCAAGGTCACCAAGGACAGCGTGGGGCAGATCTTCAACGGCGTACCCAGCATCGACACCAATGCCGTGGAGACCCGGGTACTGGTGGAGAACGGCCAGACCGTGGTGCTGGGCGGCGTGTTTGCAACCAGCAAGGAGCGCGCTACGACCAAGACGCCCTTCTTCGGCGATCTGCCGGTGCTGGGCCACCTGTTCCGCTCCGACCTCAACAAGGACAACAAGGCCGAACTGCTGATCTTCCTGACGCCGAAGATCCTGCAGGAGACCCTGACCAGCAGCTCGCGTTGAAGCCGGCTGCACATCCGTCCTCGCCCGAAGGGCGCGCCCAGGCGCGCCCTTCGGCGTTTTCTCCGTGGCATAATGGCGCAAAGACGGATTTCCCGGACATGGCCAGCAGACCCAGCATCTTCCTCGTCGGGCCGATGGGCGCCGGCAAGACCACCATCGGCCGCCAGCTCGCGCAGGCGCTCGGCCGCCCCTTCCACGACAGCGACCGCGAGATCGAACGGCGCACCGGAGTCGACATTCCCACCATCTTCGAATACGAGGGCGAGGAAGGCTTTCGCGAGCGCGAGGCGGCCGTCATCGAGGAACTCACGCGGCTGCCGGAGATCGTGCTCGCCACCGGCGGCGGGTCGGTACTTCGGCCGGAGAATCGCCATGCCCTCGCCGGACGCGGCCTGGTGGTCTATCTGAAGACCCCGGTCTCGCTGCAACTGGCACGCACTGCCCACGACCGCAACCGGCCGCTGCTGCAGACCGAGGATCCGGAGGCAAGACTGCGCGCCCTGTACGAGCAGAGGGATCCGCTCTACCGCGAGGTGGCCGATCTGACCCTGGACACCGGGCGCCTGTCGGTTCGTCAGATCGTGCGCCGTATCGAGGATCGACTTAACCGGCCTACGGCATCCTGATACCATTGATCGAATGACCACCCTTACCGTCGATCTCGGGGCGCGCAGTTACCCCATTCACATCGGCAGCGGCCTGCTCGGCCGACCCGAGCTGCTGCGCGCGGGCCTGGCCGGCGGGTCGGTAATGATCGTCACCAACACCACCGTGGCACCGCTGTACCTGGAGCGGGTGCAGGCCGCCTTCGAGGGCCTGCGCCAGGCCGCCGTGATCCTGCCGGACGGCGAACAGTACAAGAACCTGGAGACCGTCGACCGCATCTACACCGCCCTGCTGGAGCAGCGCTTCGACCGCCGCACCACGCTGGTGGCGCTGGGCGGCGGCGTGGTGGGCGACATGACCGGCTTCGCCGCTGCCACCTATCAGCGCGGCGTCGCCTTCATCCAGATCCCCACCACCCTGTTGTCGCAGGTGGACTCTTCGGTGGGCGGCAAGACCGGCGTCAACCACCCGCTGGGCAAGAACATGATCGGCGCCTTCCACCAGCCGCGTTCGGTCATCATCGACATCGACACCCTCGGCACCCTGCCCGACCGCGAGCTGTCCGCCGGCCTGGCCGAGGTCATCAAGTACGGCCTGCTGGGTGATGCGCCCTTCTTCGACTGGCTGGAGCAGCACATTGACAAGCTGCGCCAGCGCGACCCCGAGGCCCTGGAGTACGCCATCGCCCGCTCCTGCAGCGACAAGGCCGCGGTGGTGGCCGCCGACGAGACCGAACAGGGGCGCCGCGCGCTGCTCAACCTGGGGCATACCTTCGGCCACGCCATAGAGACCGGCCTGGGTTACGGCGAGTGGCTGCACGGCGAGGCGGTCGGCTGCGGCATGGTGCT
>JALWNJ010000334.1 GCA_026995955.1 Gammaproteobacteria bacterium | reverse complement strand
GGCGGTGCCGGTGCCGTCCCTCGTCGTTGAGCAGGGCCGACACCGGCACCGCCAGGGACCCGGGATAGCGCCCCGTCACCAGCTCGGCATGGGCCAGCAGGCCCGGCCGCCCCACGCCCTCGGGCAGGCGCAGGCGCACCGCGCGGGTGAAGCTGCGCGAATCGGGGTCGGGCTGCACCGACACCACCTCGGCCGCCACCGCCCGTTCGTCGATCATGACCTGGGCCGGGTCGCCGGGCGCCACCGCCAGCGGCTCACCCCCCGGCAGGTACAGCGGCAACTCCAGCCGGCGATCGTCGATGACCTCGGCCGCGGCCGCGCCACGCGCGGCATAGTCGCCGACATCGAGCTGCACGCGGTTGACGGTGCCGTCGAAGGGGGCACGCAGACCGGTGCGCTCCAGATCGAGCCGGGCCCGCGCCAGGCGGGCCTCGTCGGCCGCCACCGCGAAACGCAGGCGCGCGGCGTCGGTCTGCAGGGTGTTGAGCTTCTGGCGGGCATTGTCGAGCCGGGTATGCGAGGCCAGCTTCTTGCGGCTCAGCTGCTCGAGCCGCTTCACCTCGGCCTGCTGCAGCCGGATGTTGCGCTCGGCCAGCTCCAGCAGACGGCGATCGCGCGCCAGCACCGCCTCGGCCTCGTCCAGCCGGCTGCGGTACTCGCGCGGGTCGAGCTGCAGGATGACCTCGCCCTCGGCCACCGCCTCGCCCGGTTCGTGGCGCCGCGCCACCACCCGCCCCGCCACCTCGAAACGCAGCGAGGCCTCGCGCGCCGGCTGCAGCACGCCGCTGTAGCGTTCGCGCCGCAGCAGATCCCGCGGCGTCACCGTGTACAGGCTGACCCGCAGCGGCGCCACCTCGCGCAGGCGGCGATCCGGCTGCGGCCGCAGCGCCACCAGCAGCGCCAGCGCCACGCCGATCACTGCCAGCAGCAGCGCCCAGCGCAATGCCCCCTTCTTGGTCAACGATGCCTTCATCCCCGGACCCAGCGTTTGGCAAGTCCTGCACTCTGGCACAGGGCGCGGGGGATGTTCAAGAAAGGACGGCCCATCCACACGCCCCCTGGCGCCTGCTCCACTTCCGCTGGCGGCGCCCCCTCGCTAAACTGCTGGCCTCCGACCCGAGAGCCCGCCGATCAACCGTGCATCGCCCGTGAAGCCCGCCTCGTCCATCGCCGTCCTGCTGCTGGCCGCACTGTTGCCGCCCTGTGCCGTCGGCGATTCGGCGCCCTGCCCGACCAGCGGGGAGATGACGGGGACGGTCACGCCACCGTCCGCTCCGCCCCAGGGAGACGACCGCATCCGCATCAGCGCCGATGTGGCGGAATTCCTCATCGACCGCGCGCTGCATCTGCAGGGCGATGTCCGCATCCGCCAGGCCGGGCGCAACCTGCAGGCCGAACGGGTGGACTACCGGCTGCCCGGGCAGGAACTGGATCTGGAAGGCGCGGTCCGCATCGACACCGAGGCCTACCGCCTCCAGGCCCCCCGCGCGCGCCTGCGCCTGAACCGCGAGACGGCGGAGATCCCGCAGGCGGGCTTTCGCATCCCGCATCAGGGGCTGCATGGCGAGGCCCGACAGATCGAGATCCTGGACCGCCGGCATCTGAGACTGGAGCGTGCCAGCCTCACCAGCTGTCCGCCCGAGCAGCCGGACTGGATCCTTACCGCACGCGACATCCGCCTCGACCAGGACAGCGGCCGCGGCACCGCCCGCCACGCCCTGCTGCGCTTCATGCGCGTGCCGCTGCTGTACACGCCGTGGATCAACTTCCCCATCGACGACCGCCGCAAGACCGGCCTGCTGTATCCGGAGCTGGGCAACTCCAGCCAGCGCGGCGCCGAGTTCGCCCTGCCCTGGTACTGGAACATCGCCCCCAACTACGACGCCACCCTCACACCGCGCTACTTCTCGCGCCGCGGCGCGGCCCTGGACACCGAATTCCGCTACCTGCACCGGCGCAACCACGGCCGCCTGCAACTGGACTGGCTGCCCGCGGATCGGGCCCGCAACGGCGAGACCCGCTGGTTCGGGGGCTGGCGCCACGACGGCAACCCCCTGCCGCGCCTGCGCACCCGGGTGGCGGTGGACGGCGCCTCCGACGGCGACTATTTCAACGACTTCGCCACCAGCCTGGCGCTGGCCAGCACCACCCACCTGCAGCGGCTGGGCGAGGTGGAATACCGCGATCCCAACCTGCACGCCCTGCTGCGCGTGGAGTCGTACCAGACGCTCGACGCCACCATCCTGCCGACCGACCGCCCCTACCAGCGCCTGCCCCAGCTGCGGCTGGACCTGGACTACCCACGCCGCGCCGGGCTCGACTGGCGCCTCGACGGCGAATGGGTGCACTACTGGCGCGAGGACAGCGTCACCGGTCGCCGCCTCGACCTGACCCCGGCCGTGGCCCTGCCCCTGCGCCGCCCCTGGGGCTACCTGCAGCCGACCCTGGCCTACCGCTTCACCCAGTACCAGCTCGACAACCGCAATCCGGGCGAGCCCACCGCGCTCACCCGCGGCCTGCCGCAGTTCTCGCTCGACGGCGGACTCTACTTCGACCGCATCGACGGCCGTCACCGGCAGACACTGGAGCCCCGCATCTACTACCTCTACAAGCCCTACCGGGCCCAGGACGACATCCCCGTCTTCGACACCGGCCTGGCCACCTTCGGCATGGGCCAGATGTTCCGTCCGGACCGGTGAAC
>JALWNJ010000333.1 GCA_026995955.1 Gammaproteobacteria bacterium | reverse complement strand
GCGACAGTGACTGGCTGGTAATGCGGCTGGCGGTCGAGCAACTGGAACGCTTTGGCGTGCCGCACGAGTATCGTGTGGTGTCTGCCCACCGCACCCCCGATCTGCTGTTCGAGTATGCCGAGACGGCCCGCGAACGGGGCCTGCGCTGCATCGTCGCCGGCGCCGGTGGCGCGGCCCACCTGCCGGGCATGCTGGCGGCCAAGACGACGCTGCCGGTGCTGGGCGTGCCGGTGCCGAGCCGGTATCTGAAGGGGCAGGATTCGCTCTATTCCATCGTGCAGATGCCGAAGGGCGTGCCGGTGGCCACCTTCGCCATCGGCGAGGCGGGTGCGGCCAATGCCGGGCTGTTCGCGGTGTCGCTGCTGGCCGCGGAGTATGCGGCCCTGGCCGAGCGGCTGGCGGCCTTCCGCGAGGAGCAGCGCCAGGCGGCGCTGTCGATGAAGTTGCCGCCGGAGGGCTGAGATGATCCTGCCGGGCGCCACGCTGGGCATGCTGGGCGGCGGCCAGCTCGGTCGCATGTTCACGGTTGCGGCCCGCACCATGGGCTACCGGGTGATCGTGCTCGATCCGGACCCGGACAGCCCGGCCGGTCGCATGGCCGACGAACACCTGCATGCCGCCTACCACGACGACTGGGCGCTGGAGCAACTGGCGCGCAGCTGCGCGGCGGTGACCACGGAGTTCGAGAACATCCCGGCCGAGACGCTGCACAGGCTGGCCGAACACTGCCCGGTGCGGCCTTCCGCCTCGGCCCTGGAGACCACCCAGAATCGCATCCGCGAAAAGCGCTTCATCCGCGACATCGGCCTGGCCACCGCAGCCTTCGAGGTCGTCGAGCGGGAGGAGCAGATCGCCCCCGCCATGCAGGCCATCGGGGGTACCGCCATCCTCAAGCGCGCCGCATTCGGCTATGACGGCAAGGGCCAGTATGTGGTGGAGAATGTGGAGCAGGCGGTGGCGGCCTTCCGTGCCATGGACGGCGTGCCCTGTGTGCTCGAGCAGCGCGTCGATCTGGCCTGCGAGGTGTCGGTGGTGGTGGCGCGCGCGGAGGATGGCGAGTCGCTGTGCTATCCGGTGGCCGAGAACCTGCACCGCAACGGCATCCTCGACACCAGCATCGTGCCGGCGCGGGTCGACGAGGCGGTGGCCGGACAGGCGCGAGAGATGGCGCGGCGGCTGGCCGACGCCCTCGACTACATTGGCGTGATGGCGGTGGAGTTCTTCCTTACCCGCCAGGGCGAGCTGCTGGTCAACGAGATCGCGCCACGCCCCCACAACAGCGGCCACTACACCATCGATGCCTGCGTCACTTCCCAGTTCGAACAGCAGGTGCGCATGGTCTGCGGCCTGCCCTTCGGCGATGTCCGGCTGCTGTCGCCGGTGGTGATGGTCAACCTGCTGGGCGATGTCTGGGGCGACGACCGGCCGCACTGGGAAGCGCTGCTGAAGGATCCTTCGGCAAAGCTGCATCTCTACGGCAAGCGCGAGGCGCGCCCGGGGCGCAAGATGGGCCACTTCTGCGTCCTCGATCCCTCGCTCGAGGTGGCGCTTGAACGGGGGCGGACGATTCTGAGCCGCCTGGCGCCCGGCGGCTGATGGAACGCGAGGCGTGGATCGACGGCCTGCGCCGCGACATCGTCTTCGAGGCGGATCTGCGCGGGCAGCACTTCGTGTTCCACACCACCTGGGGGCTGTTCTCGCCGCGCGGCATCGACGAGGGCACGCGGCTGCTGCTCGACCGCATCGAGGTCGGCGAGCACGACGACTGTTTCGATCTGGGCTGCGGCTACGGGCCCATCGGCATGACCCTGGCGCGGCTCGCCCCCGGCGGCCGCACGCTGCTGGCCGACAAGGACTTCGTGGCGGTGGAATACGCCCGCCGCAATCTCGAGCGCAACGGCATCGACAATGCCGAGGTCATCCTCTCCAATGCCTTCGATCAGGTCGGAGACCGGCAATTCGACCTCATCGCCTCCAACATCCCGGCCAAGGTCGGCAAGGAGATGCTGGCGCTGATCATCCACGATGCACACCGCCACCTGCGCCCCGGCGGGACCTTCTGGGTGGTCAGCATCAATGGTCTGCGCCAATTGTTCAAGCGCGAGTTCTCGGCCGTGTTCGGCAACTACAGCAAGGTCAAGCAGGGCCGCAACTACACGGTGTCGATGGCGCGCAAGGCATGATCCGGTTGCGAGAACTGGCCCTGCGTCGCGGGTCGCGCCTGCTGTTCGAGGCGGCCAGCCTGCAGATCGCCCCCGGCGAGCGGGTCGGCATCGTCGGTCGCAACGGCTGCGGCAAGTCGAGCCTGTTCCGGCTGCTGCGCGGCGAGCTGGAGCCGGATGCGGGCAGCCTGCAGGTGCCGGCCGATTGGGTGGTGGCCGAGGTGGCGCAGGAGACCCCGGCCGATCCGCGCCCGGCGCTGCAGTTCGTGCTCGAGGGCGATGCCGAGCTGGGTCGCGTACAGGCCGAGCTTCGGGCAGCGGAGCAGGCCGGCGACGGGGCTCGTGTTGCCCGGCTGCACGAACGGCTGCACGCCATCGACGGCTATGGCGCCGGGGCCCGTGCCGCGCGCCTGATGCACGGGCTGGGCTTTGCCCCCGGCGACGAGACACGCCCGGTGGCGGACTTCTCCGGCGGCTGGCGCATGCGCCTCAACCTGGCCCGCGCGCTGATGTGCCGTTCCGATCTCCTCCTGCTCGACG
>JALWNJ010000332.1 GCA_026995955.1 Gammaproteobacteria bacterium | reverse complement strand
TCATCGATCCCTACGCCTGGCACTGGCAGAACGGCAACTCGCGCTGGGACATCATCGATCTGGTGCGCCTCACCTATGCCCTGCGGCCCGAGGGCATCGAATGGCCCGAGCGGGCCGACGAGCCCGGCGTGCCCAGCTTCCGCCTCGAGGACCTGGCCGCGGCCAACGGCCTGGTGCACGAGCAGGCACATGACGCCCTGTCGGACGTGCAGGCCACCATCGCGCTGGCGCGGCTCGTTCGCGAGCGGCAGCCAAAGCTGTTCGAGTGGGTGTGGCGCAACCGCGACCGCCAGTGGGTGCTGGATCAGCTCGATCCCGAGAATCCCCGGCCCATGCTGCACGCCTCCTCGCGTTTCCCCTCGCGCCACGGCGGCACCAGCATGGTGGTGCCCATTATGCG
Source organism: Gammaproteobacteria bacterium (assembly GCA_026995955.1). Lineage (GTDB taxonomy): Bacteria > Pseudomonadota > Gammaproteobacteria > J044 > J044 > J044. Next base: position 2,306 of record JALWNJ010000332.1, on the reverse strand, counting down.
TGATCCGAAGAACCGCAACGCCACCTGGGTGTACGATCTGCGCCAGGACCCCTCCGTGTTCCTCGGGCTGGAGCCGGACGCCCTGCGCGAGCGTCTGTACGGCAAGCGCGAGACGCTGGAGGCCGAGGGCAAGGAACGCCTGCCACTCAAACAGGTGCATGCGAACCGTGCCCCGGTGCTGGCCCCGGTCGGCACGCTCGATCCGGCCTCGGAAGCGCGCATTGCGCTGGACAAGCGGCAGGCCATGGATCACTTCGAGACCCTCCAGCGCCACCCAGAGCTGGTGCTGGCCCTGCGCGAGATGCTGCAGCAGGAACGCGAATGGGAGGGTGACTTCGACCCCGAGCTGAGCCTCTATTCGGGTCCCTTCTTCTCCGATGCCGACAAGCGCGAGATGCGCCGCGTGCGCGAAGCGACCCCCGAACAGCTCGCGCGCGAGACCTTCGTCTTCGAGGACCGGCGCCTCGACGAACTGCTGCTTCGCTACCGGGCCCGCAACTGGCCCGAGACGCTGAACGAGCAGGATCGTGCGCAGTGGGAGGAATGGCGCTGGCACAAGCTCAACGACCCGCGCTACGGCATCACGCTCGAATCCTACGGCGAACGCCTGTTCCAGCTTCAGCAGACCCATCCCGAGGCTGCCGGCATCCTCGAACAGCTCGAGGAATGGGGCATGCGCGTCGCCGAGGCCTGAACGACCCGCCCATTCAGGGAGGAAAACCATGAAACGCATCGTCATCTGTGCCGATGGCACCTGGAACTCGCCGGAGCAGGGCGAGCCCACCAATGTCCTGCAACTGGCGCGCGGCATCCGCCCGCACGACGGGCAGGGCGTGGAGCAGGTCGTGTTCTACGACTGGGGCGTGGGCACCGACCGCAAGCGCATCGCCGGCGGCATCAGCGGCGCCGGTATCGACAAGAACATCATGGACGCCTACCGCTTCCTGGTGCACAACCACGAGCCCGGCGACGCCATCTTCCTGTTCGGCTTCAGCCGCGGCGCCTACACCGTGCGCTCGCTGGCCGGCTTCATTCGCAACTGCGGTCTGCTCCGGCGCGAACACGCCGAGCGCATCCCCGAGGCCTACCGGCTGTATCGCCGCCGTAACCGCAACACCGGCCCCGAGGCCCCCATGGCGCGCGAATTCCGCCGCCGCTACGCCGTTGCCGACATCACCCCCATCGAATTCCTCGGCGCCTTCGACACCGTGGGCGCGCTCGGCATCCCGGTGCCGTTCTGGGGCACCCTGGGGCGCGAGGAGTTCCTGTTCCACGACACCGAACCCAGCCGCATCATCCGCCACGCCCGCCATGCCGTCTCCATCGACGAAAACCGCCAGGACTTCGAGCCCACCCTGTGGTCCGACAAGCCCGGCCTCGATCTCAAACAGGTCTGGTTCGCCGGCGTGCACGCCGACATCGGCGGCGGCTATCGCGAGCGCGGCCTCTCCAACTGCGCCTTCCGCTGGATGCTCGACGAGGCCGCCGCCTGCGGCCTGGCCTTCGAGGATCACCTGCAACAGGCCGTCCGCCCCGATCCGCTCGACCGCATGCACAACGAACGCAAGGGCATCTTCCGCGCCCGTCCCGCCGTGTTGCGCCATGTCGAGGGCGAGGTGCACCCCACCGCGCTCGAGCGCTGGAACCGCGACGCGGCCTACCGCAAATGCTCCCGGGCGCTGGCGGCGTGGCTTGCGGAGCAGGGTGGGAATACCGGGCGCTGAATCAGGGCTGGCGCAAAATGGTCCATCCCCCCGTGGTACTGGATACCAATGCATTGCCCGGCAGTCTTCATCCTGATCCCGTGGGTTGCCTGATCGTCTCCACCGCGTTCCTTACGGACTCATGCTCCTCGCCGAGGATCTTCAGATCCGCGACTACGCCGGGCAGGGCTACCTACATGCCCGGGCGATCGGCGACGTGTCCTGGCAGGCTGTCTGACGGACTCCAGATTCCGCCGGCGATCTTTCTGGCGCTCCAGTTTTGTGTCGTAATTCAAGATATAGCGCGACACAAAATGTCACATTCGTTACACCAATCCCGCCGTTTGCCCGCTGCTTCATCCCCGCGCCCGCGGGGAACACATCAAGGCGGGTCACCTCGCGCATGATTTCCTGCGGTTCATCCCCGCAGGCGCGGGGAACACCTGGTGTCCAGGTCCTGGGGCAAGGGCCACATCGGTTCATCCCCGCAGGTGCGGGGAACACCGCACCTGCGGCTGTCCCTGCCGGAAATACAGCGGTTCATCCCCGCAGGTGCGGGGAACACTTTACGCCTGGCGTCGCGGATACCAGAAATGCCGGACG
>JALWNJ010000331.1 GCA_026995955.1 Gammaproteobacteria bacterium | reverse complement strand
TGATCGCCCTGCATGTAATCCGGTGTCGTGGCGCGCAACTGGGTGACGAGCTTGTTGTGCGCGTCCAGGAAGGCAGCCGCGACGATCTTGCCGATGTCCGTGTTCTCGTAGACACCACCGCCGCCGGCAACGCCCCCGGCCCAGAGCAGGCCGCCAAAGCCGATGTCGCGCTTGCGGGCGCTGCCTTCGGCCACGGCCTCCTGCACACCGGTGCGGACATTGGTGACGGCCAGCATCACCTGAGCTTCCAGATTCTTGGTCTTGATGCTGCCGGCCACGGCGCCCGCCACACCGGGCAGCAAGGCCCCGAGTGCCCCCATGCCGCCACCGGCGTTGGCGTTCTGGAAGATGATGCTCGGGGTGATGATGTAGTCGGCCGCCACCATCTGGCCACCGCCCATCCGGCTGCCTTTCTGCAGCTCGCCGCCGGCCGCCATGGCCCGCTCACGCATGAGCGCAGCCTGGGCCGCCGCATTGCGGTCCACGACACGGAAGCAGTTGCTCTGGGCCATGATCAGCCGGATCAGGGGCAGCGGGCTGGTCAGGCCATACTGGGTGTAGGAAACCGTGTTCTCGGGCTCGACGAGCGCAGCGGTACCGATGGGCCGGGCGCACTTGATGAGCTGCTTCGCCTGCTGCGAAGCCCCGGCATTGCCTCCGGAACCGGTGACCATGCTGGAACCTTCACCGAGTCGGGTTTCGTTGGCGGCGCAGCCTCCGATCAGAACGGTAACCAGAGCGGTCACCAGGGCCAGACGGCGGTTCGAGTTCATCTCTGTCCTCCCTCGGTCATTCGAAAATGTCGCGGCCAATTCGTTGCAAAATAGCACCTGCATCGTGAGGCTGCAAGCCGTGGTTTCATCGGGTTATCTGCGACTTGCAGCCACCCGGCACAGCCCCCAGAATCCGGCCATGCGCACCGGTATCGCCAACCTGCCCCTGCATGGCGGCCGCGCGCCACGCTGGCTCTTCGAACGCATGACCCGGCTGGCCCGGGAGATCGTCGGCCACCTGGTCGAGGCACAGGGCCCGGAGGAGGTGCTGCGCCGCCTCTCCGATCCGTTCTGGTTCCAGGCCTTCGGCTGCGTGCTGGGCTTCGACTGGCATTCGAGCGGCGTGACCACGACCGCCTGCGGTGCGATCAAGGAAGGCATCAAGGGACTCGAATCGGAGCTGGGCCTCTTCGCTGCCGGCGGCAAGGGCGCGGCCTCGCGCAGGACGCCGCAACAGATCGAAGCCGTCGGCGAGCGCACGGGCCTCGACCCCGAACCGCTGGTCCATGCCAGTCGCATGTCCGCCAAGGTCGACAACACGGCATTGCAGGACGGCTACCAGCTCTACCATCACAGTTTCTTCTTCACCCGCAGCGGGCACTGGTGCGTGGTCCAGCAGGGCATGAACGATACGTCCGGCATGGCCAGGCGCTACCACTGGCTGGGCGAGCGTGTCGATCGCTTCGTGGTGGAACCGCATGCGGCGATCTGCTGCGACCGCCGGCAGCAGACCCTGAACCTCGTCGACCGTGACAGCGAAGCGGCCCGGGACGCCATCACCGAGATCGCCCGCACCCCGGACGCCGAGGTCCAGCGCCTGCTGGCCGACCTGCCCCGGCTCGACCTGCCGCGCCGGCACCCCCTGCGATCGGCCTGCGACATTCGGCCCTCGCAGCTGCACAAGGTGCTGACGCAGACCTACGAGCGCGCGCCCGAGGACTTCGAAACCCTGCTGGGCACGCCCGGCCTTGGCCCCAAATCCCTGCGCGCACTGGCCCTGGTGGCCGAGCTGGTCTATGGCAGCCGCACCTCCACCCGCGACCCGGCAGTCTATGCATTCGCCCATGGCGGCAAGGACGGCACGCCCTACCCGGTCGCCCGCGAACGCTACGACCGTACCATCGAGACCTTCCGCGAGGCGCTGCGCCAGGCCCGGCTCGGCCGCAGGGACAAACTCGAAGCGCTGCAGCGGCTGGGAAAGTGGGCCGAGCGATGTACCGCGGCGTCCCCTCGATACCAGGGATCAGCCACGATCCCGACAAGCAAATAATCGAGCGGCAAGCACATGCAGCTTCGCAACGACCGGACACGCTATGGCCTGATCGCCATCCTTCTGCACTGGACGATGGCGCTGCTCGTCGTCGGCCTGTTCCTTCTGGGAATTTTCATGGTCGATCTGGACTATACCCATCCCTGGTATCAGAGGGCCCCGGACCTGCACCGCAGCCTGGGCGTGATCACGGGCCTGCTGCTCCTGTTCCGGTTCGGCTGGCGACTGGCCAATCCCCTGCCCGAACGCTTCGGCAAGCCCTGGGAACGGCAGGCCGCGCTGTGGGCGCACCGGCTCTTCTACGTCCTGATGGCCGCTGTCGTCGTCAGCGGCTATCTCATCACCACCGCCGACGACCAGCCGGTGCCGGTCTTCGGCTGGTTCGAGATCCCGGCGACGATCCAGGGCTTCGACAACCAGGAAGACGCCGCCGGCCTGGCGCATGAATGGCTGGCCTATGGCCTGATCGCGCTGATCGTCCTGCACACCGTGGCAGCACTCAAGCACCACTTCATCGATGGCGACCCCACCCTGCTCCGCATGCTGGGATGGGACGGGCCGCCGTCATCTACCGACACCCACCATGTCACAGAGGAATAGATACCATGTCGAAGAAAGCACGCTTTTTTCTCCTGTTCCTGTTCGTCCTTGGCACCTGCGCGGT
>JALWNJ010000330.1 GCA_026995955.1 Gammaproteobacteria bacterium | reverse complement strand
AGCCGCTGGCGATGGGGGCGGTCCACTGCTCCTGTCCGTACACCCGCAGCAGTTCCGGGTCGGCGCCGAAGTGCTCGGCCAGCCAGCGCTGCTGCTCGACCGGCCGCGCCGGCAGCTCGAGATCGGCCTCCATGCCGAGGACCACCTGGGCCGGCTTGGAGATCAGCAGCGAGCAGCGCACACCGCCGGCCAGCAGCAGCTCCAGCAGGCGCAGGCCGTACTGCGCGCCGGAGGCGCCGGTGAGCGCCAGGGTGACATGGCGCGGCGGGGTCATGCCGGAGACCCGTCACCGGGCGGTCTGGCGCCCACCCTGGAGAGCTGCTTGTTGGTCGCCGACAGGCGCTTGATGAGGGCCTCGGTGAAGGCCTTGTAGAACTGCAGCTGGGTGGGCTGCGCCACCTGGTCCATGATGGTGGCGTTGAGCTTCATCAGGGTCAGGGCGCTGCGCGCGATGATGGTGGCGGTGCGCTTCTGCTGGGTGAGGAAGCCGATCTCGCCGAAGCAGTCGCCCTTGTACAGCCAGCCGATGGGCTTGCGGCTCTTGGTCACCTCGGCGGTGCCGGTGACGATGATGTAGAAGGTGTCGTCGATGTCGCCCTCGTTGATGATGGTGTCGCCGGCCTCGAAGTGCAGCCAGGTGGCGGCCTGCATCACGGCATTGATCTCGTTGCGGTTGAAGTTGCGGAAGAAGGCCAGCCGCGACAGCATCTCCAGCTTTTCCAGGTCCTCGATCTTCTTGCCGGCATAGCGCAGCTCGTCGAACAGGCTGGACAGGGCGCTGGCCAGCTCCTGGCCGCTCTTGAAGCGGTCCTCCGGCTTCTTGGCCAGCGCGCGCTGGATGATGAAGGCCAGCGACTCGGGCAGATCGGGGCACAGGTCGCGCACATCGGGCGGCGGCGCGTTGAGGATCTGGTAGATGAGGGCGTGGTAGTTCTCGGCCAGGAAGGGGGGGCGCCCGGTGAGCATCTGGAACAGCACCGCGCCGAGCGAATAGAGGTCGCTCTGCGGCCCCACCTTCTGGCCAGTGATCTGCTCCGGCGACATGTAGTAGGGCGAGCCCACCAGCTCCTCGGTGCTGGTCTCGTGAGTCTGGCCGCCGCGGTCGAGCTGGGCGATGCCGAAGTCCATGATCTTCACCACGCCATCCTCGGCCAGCATGATGTTGGCCGGCTTGATGTCGCGGTGCACCACGCCCTGGCGGTGGGCGTAGTCCAGCGCCTTGGCGCACTTGAAGACGATGTCGATGACCTGCTCCACCGGCAGGCGCTTCTTCTCGGGCAGAAACTCCTGCAGGGTGTGCCCGCCCACGAACTCCATCACGATGTAGTTGCGATAGCCCTCCACACCGGCATCGTAGACGGAGACGATGTGCGGATGCTGCAGCTTGCCGGCGGCATGGGCCTCGACGAAGAAGGAGCGCTGGAACTCGGAGGGCTTGCTCTCGGCCTGCGCCACCTTGATGGCGACACGACGCTGCACGAAGGGATCGTAGCCCTCGTACACCACGCCCATCGAGCCCTTGCCCAGCACCCCCTTGATGAGGTACTTGCCGATGGCGTCCGGATGTTCCGTCGGCAGCGTCTTGTGCAACATGTGTCCTCTAGTGCTCTTCGCCGCGCCGTTGCGCCAGCGCTTCCAGCAGTCGGTCGTGCAGTCCGCCGAATCCGCCATTGCTCATGATCAGGATCCGGTCGCCGCTGCGCGTACCCTCGACCAGTGAAGATAGCAGCACATCGAGGTCGGTGTACACCTGCGCCCGTTCGCCCAGCGGCGCCAGCGCCGCCGCCGCGTCCCAGGCCAGGTCGCCGGGATCGTAGAGGACGACCCGGTCGGCGGCCCCGAGCGCCCCAGCCAGGGCGTCGCGGTGCACCCCGGCGCGCATGGTGTTGGAACGGGGCTCCAGCACCGCCACGATGCGTGCCCCGTCGCCGACCCGCGCGCGCAGGCCCTGCAGCGTGGTGGCGATGGCGGTGGGATGGTGGGCGAAGTCGTCGTACACCGCGATGCCGTCGATCTCGCCGCGCAGCTGCAGGCGCCGCTTGACGCTCCTGAACCCGGCCAGCGCCTCGATGGCGGTGGCCGGCGGCACCCCGGCATGGCGCGCGGCGGCCAGGGCCGCCAGGGCGTTGGCGACATTGTGGCGGCCGATGAGCGGCCATTCCACGACCCCGACCGGCTCGCCGCCGATGCGCACCTCGAAGGCGCTGCCGTCGGCGATCAGCAGCCGGGCCTGCCAGTCGCCGGCGTCGATGCCCAGCGTCTCCACCGGGGTCCAGCAGCCCATCTCCAGCACCGTGTCGATGGCCGGCGCATCCTGCGGCCGCAGCACCCGCCCCGAGCCGGGCACGGTACGCAGCAGGTGGTGGAACTGGCGCTGGATGTCGGCCAGCGAATCGTAGATGTCGGCGTGGTCGAACTCCAGGTTGTTGATGACCAGGGTGCGTGGCCGGTAGTGGACGAACTTGGCGCGCTTGTCGAAGAAGCTGGTGTCGTACTCGTCGGCCTCGACGACGAAGAACGGCGCGTCGCCGAGCCGCGCGGAGACGCCGAAGTTCTCCGGCACCCCGCCGATGAGAAAGCCCGGTGCCAGCCCGGCGTGTTCCAGGATCCAGGCCAGCAGGCTGCTGGTGGTGGTCTTGCCGTGGGTGCCGGCCACGGCCAGCACCCAGCGCCCCTGCAGGATGTGCTCGGCCAGCCACTGCGGTCCCGAGGTGTAGGGCAGCCCGCGG
>JALWNJ010000329.1 GCA_026995955.1 Gammaproteobacteria bacterium | reverse complement strand
AGTTGTCCCCGTCCCAGCGGCGTTGCGGCAGCAGGTCGCTGGCGTTGGCGTTGATCAGCACCAGCGGCCGATCCGGTTGCCAGCCGGGTGCCACGCGGCGGATCGCCTGGCGCACCGCCTCAACCTGCGCGTCATCGATCTCGGCGCGCGCCAGTTGCAGCTCGCTGTCGTCGATCCGGGTCTTGGAATAGGGCAGTTCTTCGTGCTCCGACAGCACCGCGTTGACCAGGGCGATGAAGTTGCGCGCGATGTGCTGGTGCGGGTTGTAGGCCACGCGGTGGGTCAGCATCTCGCCACGGTACAGGCCCTCGTTGTGGAAGCGGTGGAAACCGCAGCGGATGGCGGCGCCGCTGAGGCCGGTGAGCAGGGCGGTGAAGCGCGAGAATAGCTCCAGGTCGATGGCGGTGTCGATGCGCCGGCGACGGCACCAGGCCAGGAAGCGCAGCGTGTCCACGGCCAGCGGCAGCAGGCCGTCCTCACGCAGGACGAAGACATTCTCGGGCGGCACCGTGTTGAGCAGCTCGAGGCTGGGCCGGTTCTTGGCAAAGATGACGAAGTGCAGCTCCACGCCGTGGTCGCGCAGCTTGCGCATCGCCGGGTCGGCGAGGATGGCGCTGCCCATCTCGGACAGCTCGATGAACAGGGCGCGTCGCGGGCGTGGCGGGCGGCGGGGGGCGAACAGCCGCACCAGCGGCGTGAGCAGGAAGCACAGCGGCACGCCGGCCCAGCGGTCGATGCGGCGCATGGTGTCAACCTTCATGGCGCGGACTCCGGTGATGGCGGCTGTCGAGCCAGAACAGGCCGCCGGGCAGGCTGGAGACGATGAGCGTCAGGCCGTAGAGGATGGACACGGCGAGGATGTGATCCTTGTCCGCCCCCACCAGCATGAAGATGCCCACCATGGCGCCTTCGCGGATGCCCCAGCCGGCCAGCGAGACGGGCACGAAGGTGAGCAGGAACACCGGCGGCATGGCCACCAGGAAGTGATACAGGTCCAGTGTCATGCCGATGGCGCGGGCGATGAGCCACACGGCGGCGATGGAACAGAGGTGCGAGGCGATGCTGAGCAGCGTGTGGCCGGCGAGCCGCAGCGGATCGGCGTACAGTCGGTGGGCCTGCCGCGCCAGGTGCTCCAGCGGTGCCAGGATGCGAAAGCGGCCCAGCCACGGCAGGTGGTGCATGAGGATCATGGCCAGGAAGCCGGCGCAGCCGCCCAGCGCGATGAGGTTGACCAGGTGCTTGAGCCAGGCCGGGAAGTCGCTCGGCAGCAGGTTGATGGCCAGCAGGTTGAGCAGCAGCAGGCCGAACACGCCCACCGCGCGATCGACGAACACGCCGGCCAGCGCATGACGCTTGCGGTAGCCCGAGCGCCCCACCTCCAGCACCCGCATGGCGTCGCCGCCGATGCTGCTGGGCAGGGCCTGGTTGAACCAGCTGCCGATGAAATAGACCCGCAGATAGAAGCCGAGCGGGCGGTCGAAGTCCAGCGCGCGCATGATCAGACCCCAGCGCCAGGCGGCGAAGCCGGTGCTCAGGGTCTGCATCAGCAGCGCGGCGATCAGCAGCGGCGGCGAGGCGGAGAGCATGGCCGCAAGCGCCGCCCTGAAGTCGATGTACCAGGCGATCAGCGCGAACAGCGCCAGGGTGATGGCTAGCCTGTAGATCATCTGCAGCGGGTGGCACCGGCGGGTTTGGCGAGTGGGGCATTATAGCAATCGGGGCTGGCCCTGTTTGCGCGTCGCGCCGGTGCCCGGCGATCGGGTAACATGCGGTCATGGACGAGCCGACCTCCGCCCCTGCCCGCCCCCTGCGCGACAGCCTGGTGCTGCTGGCGCAGGTGGCGCTGATGCTGCGCCCGCCGCAGGACCTGCCGCCCTCGCGCTGGCTGATGCGGCTGGCCACCCTGGCCTACCTGCTGGTGGGTACCTGGCTGCTGTCCGACCGGCTGGGGCCGGCCACCGCGTTTCTGATGGCGTCGGCCGATGCCCTGCTGCTGGCCGGCTTCACCGCCTTCATCCTGGCCCTGCAGGGGCGGCTGGCGCGACTGCGGCAGACCTGGACCGCACTGGCCGGGGCCGGCGCCCTGATCAGTGCCGTCATGCTGCCGCTGCTGGCCCTGATCGGCAGCCTGCTGCACGCCGGTGACGGTGGCCTGTCCACCTTTCTGGTGTACCTGCTGTTCGCCTGGCTGCTGGCGGTCAATGCCCACATCTTCCGCCATGCCTTCGAGCTTTCGAATATTTTTTTCGGGCTGGCGGCGGCGGTGGTGCAGTACCTGTTCTCCGAGGTGATGCTGGCCCTGCTGTTCGCCTCGCAACTCGAGACCCTGACATGAAGCTCCACATTCTCGGCATCTGCGGCACCTTCATGGGCGGCATCGCCCGCCTGGCGGTGGAGGCCGGTCACGAGGTGTCCGGTTCCGATGCCAATGTCTATCCGCCGATGAGCGATCAGCTGCGCGCGCTCGGCATCCCCGTTCACGAGGGTTACGACCCCGCGGTGCTCGACCCGGCGCCGGACATGGTGGTGGTGGGGAATGTGATGCGCCGCGGCATGCCGGTGATCGAGGCGCTGCTGGACCGCGGGCTGCCCTACACCTCGGGGCCGCAGTGGCTGGCCGAGCACATCCTGCAGGGGCGCTGGGTGCTGGCCGTGGCCGGCACCCACGGCAAGACCACCACCAGCAGCCTGCTGGCCTGGATCCTGGAACACGCCGGGCTGGCACCGGGC
>JALWNJ010000328.1 GCA_026995955.1 Gammaproteobacteria bacterium | reverse complement strand
CGCCTGCGCCTGCCCGAGGGCGTGGGGCGGCCGGGCCTGCTGGCCCATGCCGAGCTGGTGACGGGGCGCTATCCCGGGTCCCTGGCGGTGCCGGTGTCGGCCCTGCTCAACGACGAGGGACGGCACTTCGTGTTCGTGTTCCGGGATGGGCGCCTGCAGCGGCGTCCCGTCGAGGTGGGCCCCAGGGTGGACGATCTGCGCATTGTGCGCCGCGGACTGAGTGAGGGCGAGCGGGTGGTGGCGCGCGACGTGGCCGGGCTGGCGGACGGGCTGCAGGTGGTGGAAAGCCGCTGACCATGGGCGTCATCCGCTTCTCCATCGACCACCCCCTGCTGGTCAACCTGCTGCTGGTGCTGGTGGTGCTGGGCGGCGTGCTGGCCTGGCGTGCCATGCCGCAGGAGATGCTGCCCACGGTGGAGCTGGACAAGGTCTCCATCCGTACCGTGTACGAGGGTGCGCCACCGGAGGAAGTGGAGCGCCAGGTCACGGTGGTGATCGAGGATGCACTGGACGGCCTGCCCGACATCGACACCGTGACCTCCACCAGCGCCGAGGGCCTGTCTCGGATCCTGATCAAGCTCAAGCAGGGCACTGATGTCGACGACTTCCTCGACGACCTGCGCGACACCATCGATCAGATCGACGACCTGCCGGCGGAGGCGGAGACGCCGCGCATTACCCGGCTCAAGACCCGCTTCCCGGTCATCAGCCTGGCGCTCTACGGCGAGGTGTCGGCCGGGTTTCTCAACGAGCACGCGGAGCGGGTCAAGCGGCGCCTGCTGCAGCTGCCGGGGGTGGCCAGCGTGGGCACCGCAGGCGATCGCGACTGGGAGATCTGGGTCGAGGTCGATCCCCGGGTGCTGGCCGCCCATCAGCTCACCCTGGATCACCTGACGCAGGTGCTGCGCGACAACCTGCGTGACCTGCCTGGCGGCTCCATCAAGGCGCGCGAGGGCGACATCCTGCTGCGCGGTCTGGGTGCCGCGCCCGATCTGGAGCACCTGCGCCGGCTGCCGTTGCGCAGCGAGGACAACGGTGCGCAACTGCTGCTGGGGCAGGTGGCGCGGGTGGAGATGCGGCTCGAGGAACCGACCACGCTGGGGCGTTTCGCCGGTCATCCGTCGATCAACCTCACCGTCAACAAGACCGCCGAGGCCTCCACCATCACCGTCGCCGAGCAGGTACGGGCGCTGGCGGCCGAGCTGCAGCAGTCGCTGCCGCCGACCCTGAGGCTGGGCGTGTTTTCGGACCTGTCGGTCTATGTACGCACCCGCCTGGAGACGGTCAAGTCCTCCGGCATCGTCGGCCTGGCGATGGTGCTGCTGTCGCTGTACCTGTTCCTCAACTTCCGCATCGCCCTGATCACCGCCATGGGCATTCCGGTGTCGATCCTGGTGGCGGTGATCGCCATCTTCGCCCTCGGTTACACCATCAACATGGTATCGCTGTTCGCTTTCCTCATCGCCCTGGGGATGATCGTGGACGACGCCATCATCGTCACCGAGAACATCTATCGCCACATCGAGGAGGGCATGGCCCCGCGCGACGCGGCGGAGCGGGGCGCGCGCGAGGTGTTCTGGCCGGTGGTGGCCTCCACCACCACCACCATCGCCGCCTTCCTGCCGATGTTCGCCATCGGCGGCACCATGGGCAAGTTCATCGAGGTGATCCCGGTGGTGGTCTCGGCCTCGCTGCTGGGCTCGCTGCTGGAGGCCTTCGTCGTGCTGCCCTCGCATGCCGCCGAGATGCTGCGCCTGGAACACGGCGTGGGCCGGCGCCTGATCGACTGGAAGGCCTGGCTGGAACGCTACATCCGTTTCGTGCGCTGGTCGCTGCACCATTGCTACTACATGGCCGTGGCCACCCTCGGTGCGCTGGCCGTGAGCCTGGTTCTGGCCGTGGCCTGGATCCCGTTCCAGCTCTTCGGCCATGTCGAGATCGGCCAGTTCTTTCTCAATGTGGAGGCGCCCAATACCTATTCGCTGCAGGACTCGGAGCGCCTCGCCGAGGAGATCGAAAAGGCCATCCTCGAGGTGGTACACGAGGACGAACTCGACACCATGCTCACCAATGTCGGCGTCAGCTTCATCGACTTCAACCGCGTGCGGCTGGGCAGCCAGTACATCCAGTTCATCATCGATCTGAAAAAGCAGCGCCCGAAGGGGTTCATCGAGCGTTTCGTCTCGCCGCTGGTGAACCTGCGCTTTTCCTGGGAGGGGACGCGCGAGCGCGATACCGAGGCCATCATCAACGCCGTGCGCCAGCGCGTGGAGGGCATTCCGGGCATCCAGCGCCTGGCCGTGCTGCGCCCGCAGGGCGGGCCCAGCGGGGCCGACATCGAGGTCGGTGTGATCGGCAGCGACATCGATCGCCTGTTGCCGGTGGCCGCCGAGCTGGCCGAGTGGCTCAGGCGCGTACCCGGCGTGCACGATGTGCGCCAGGACCTGGAGCCGGGCAAGCTCGAGTACCGCTACACCCTCAACGAGCGCGGCCGCCGCCTGGGGCTGGATCAGGCCAGCCTGGCCCGCGCCGTGCGCACCGGCTTCCTCGGTCTGGAGGCGGTGCAGGTGAACTGGCCGCGCGACCGCTATCCGGTGCGCGTGATCTACGACGAACCGGTGCGCCACCAGGGCGATGTGCTGGCGCACCTGCCGCTGGCGCTGCCCGACGGGCGTCTGGTGTATCTGGGCGATGTGGCCGACATCCGCCTGACCCGTGGCCTGTCCACCATCCACCGCCGCGACGGCCAGCGTCTGGCCACCATCACCGCCGAGGTGGATTCCTCGGTCACCACGCCACTGCAGGTCACCGAGCGCATCCAGCGTGCCTTTGCCGACCTGCCCCGGAAACATCCCGGACACCGGCTGATCTTCCTCGGCGAGAAGAAGGAGGCCGGCGATTCGCTGGCCGACATGAAACGGGCGCTGGTCATTTCGCTGGCCATCATCTTCGTCATCCTCGCCGCGCTGTTCAATTCGCTGCTCGACCCGCTGGTCGTGATGTTCGCCATTCCCTTCGGCATCATCGGCGTGGTGGTGGGCCATCTGCTGTTCGGCCACCATCTGCAGTTCCTGTCGATGGTGGGATTCCTGGCCCTGACCGGTATCGTGGTCAACGATTCGCTGATCCTGGTGGACTTCTACCTGCAGGCGCGTCGCCGGGGGCTGGAACGCATCGAGGCCATGGTGCAGGCCGGCCGCGTGCGCATCCGGCCCATCCTGCTCACCAGCGTTACCACCTTTCTCGGCATCTCGCCGCTGATCTTCTTCGCCAGCGGTCAGACCCGCTTCCTGTCGCCGATGGCCGTGAGCCTCGGTTTCGGGCTGATGTTCGCTACCGTCCTGATCCTGATTGCGCTACCCTGTTTCTATCTCATTGCGGACGATCTGCGCCAGCGGGTTGCCCGCCTCTTGCATTCACCCGAACGGACGGCGGCATGAGCGGCACCTTCGACTACATCTGCTTCGACGACACCCACGCGCGCGAATTCCGCACCTTTCTCGAGGCCCGGGGCGTTCCCTACGAGACCCGCGCCGATACCAAGGACGAAGGGCACCTGGTAGTCAGCGTGCCCGACGACCTGGACGAGGAGCTGGACGATGCGGTGGAAGCCGAGTTCGAACGACTGGAGCGCGAATACGAGCAGCGCCTGAAGCAGGCACTGATCGCCGAGGACGAGGCCGAGAAGCGGGTCACCGCCATCAGCGTCAACCTGTCGAGCGGCGAGACCTGCTACGTGCCGATTCCGGAGGAGATGATGAACCGTCTGCTCAGCGTGCTCAGCACGCAGGAGATCGGTGATCTGGTCGATGCCATCGTCAGCGCGGTGGAAAATCCCGACACCCGGCCCATCTGCCACCATGTGACCGAAGGGGGCGACTGAACGAGGCGGGGCCCGCATGCGGGCCCCGGGATGTGGTTTGCCTGCAGGGAGGCGGCTCAGCGCTTGCGCGGGCGCCCCGGCGGGTTCTTGCCGGTGAGCTTGCGGATGCGATCCTCGATCCGGCGCACGCGCTCCTCGGCCCGGCTCACCCGCTTCTCGCCCTGCGCCTCGGCGCGGGCGACGCGGGCCAGCAGCCGCGCCGTTTCCTTTGCCGCCTGTTCGAGCTGGCGCTCCATCTGCCGGATCTCGCGGGCGACGGCCTGTTCCACGACGCGCAGCACCTGCTCCAGCGACGGCACGGCACGACGCACGGCCTTCTTGCGCACCGCCTTCCCCGCCGCCTTTTTGCCGGCGGCCTTCTTGACGGCCTTTTTGGTCGCCTTCTTCACCGCCTTGCTGGCCGGAGCCACTTTCTTCTTCACCACGCCCTTGACGGCCTTCTTGCCCGTGGTCGCCTTGCCGGCCCTTTTGGCGGAGGTCTTTTTCTTCGTGACCTTCCTTGCCGTTGCCTTCTGCGTGGCGTCTTTCGCTTGCGCTTCGGTTTCGGCACCGGGCGCTGCCGCGCCCTGGCCGATGGCGTCCGAGGAAGCCGTCGCGCGCTTCAGGCGCTGTTCGATGGCATCGACGATGCGCTGGAAGATGGTGTCGATCTCGCCCTCGCCGTCGATGCGCGCCAGCTTGCATTCCATCTCGTAGTAGGCGATCACCGGGCGGGTCTGCTGGTCGTACACCCTGAGCCGGTTGGAGATGGTCTCCTCGTTGTCGTCGGCGCGGTGGTGCAGCCTGCCGCCGCAGAAGTCGCAGATGCGATCCTGCCTGGGCGGATTGGTGTAGATGTTGAACACCGCGCCGCAGTTCTCGCAGGTCAGGCGGCCGGTGAGGCGCTGCATCAGCACGTCGTAGTCGGTGTCGATGAGGATGGCCAGGTCCAGCGGCTGTTTCATCTCCTCCAGCATCCGGTCCAGGGCCTCGGCCTGGGAGACATTGCGCGGAAAGCCGTCGAGGATGAAGCCCCTGGCGGTGTCGGGCTGGCTCAGGCGTTCGCGGATCATGCCCAGCACGACCTCGTCCGGCACCAGCTGTCCGGCATCCATGAACTGCTTGGCCGCGCGGCCCAGCTCGGTGCCGGCGGCCACTGCCTCGCGCAGCAGGTCGCCGGTGGAGATCTGTGGAATGCCATAACGCTTGACCAGCCGCTTGGCCTGCGTGCCCTTGCCGGAACCCGGCGCACCGAGTAGTACCAGTCTCATCGCTCTGCTCCCCCTGAAGCTCGGTAGGTGGCCCCTGCCACGATTCAGGCGTCTTATAACCCGCGGCCCCGGCCGACGCAAGCAGGAAATGGCGGCAACCGCGGCGGCCTTGCGTTGCTGCTGCCATGCTATGCTTTTGACCCTGCCAATCTGTGGGGAAGTGGCACATGCTCGATCTGGGGTCGTTTCGCAAGGCGCTGAATTCCCTGGACGAAGTCCTTGCCCTCTATCATGACCGGGATTTTCTCTCCGGCCTGCCCGAGGCCGCACGGCGCGCCATCGAGGCCGGTGTGGTGCAGAACTTCGAGTTCAGCTACGAACTGGCCTGGAAGTTCATCCGTCGCTGGCTGGCCCACAACCTGGGTCCGTCGGAGGTCGAAGGGGTGTCCCGGCGCCACCTCTTTCGACTGGCCGCAGAGCATGGGCTGATCGACGATGTCGAGACCTGGATGGGCTACCATCAGGCCCGCAATCTCACTTCCCACACCTACAACCAGACGGTCGCGCGTGAGATCGCCTTGCTGGCGGATGCCTTTGCCCGCGATGCCCACCGCCTGCTCGAGGCCCTGGAGGCGCGCAATGATTGACCTGCCCGAGCCTCAGCTCGAGCAGGTGCGCGAGATACTGCGGCGCTGGGTGCCCGACCGGCGGGTGGCCGCCTTCGGATCGCGGGTGCGAGGCGGGGCACGGCCGCACTCCGATCTCGATCTGCTGGTGCTGGGGGAGGAGCCCCTGCCGCTCGAGACCCTGTTCCGGCTCAAGGACGCCTTCGAGGAATCCGATCTCCCGTTCCGGGTCGATGTGGTGGACCAGTCGCGCGTCTCCCCCGAATTCCACGCCCTGGTGCGCGAGCAGATGGAGTACATCCAGTAGCGCGGCAGGGCGCATTTCTGCGGGGTTTGCCCCACAGGGGCGCGGCGCTCTCCGGTATAATGCCGCCAGTCATTCATCACGGATACGGAGCGCAGCCATGAATCTGGAGAAGCTCAGCGCGGGCAAGCAGGTGCCCGACGAGGTCAATGTCATCATCGAGATCCCCGCCCATTCGGCGCCGGTGGTGAAGTACGAGATGGACAAGGACACCGGGGCCATGTTCGTCGACCGTTTCGTCAACTCGGCCATGTTCTATCCGGCGAACTACGGGTTCGTGCCGCACACCCTGTCCGAGGACGGTGATCCGGTGGACGTACTGGTGGTGACCCCAGTGCCGCTGATGGTGGGCGCGGTGGTGCCGAGCCGCCCGCTGGGCATGCTGAAGATGACCGACGAATCCGGTGTCGATGCCAAGATCGTCGCCGTGCCCACGGCCAAGATCCTGGCGGCCTATGCCGGCATCGAGACCATCGAGGACCTGCCGCAGGACCTGCTGCGCCAGATCGAGCACTTCTTCGAGCAGTACAAGGCGCTGGAACCCGGCAAGTGGGTGAAGGTCGAAGGATGGGCGGGCCTCGATGCGGCGCGCCAGGAGATCCTCGACAGCGTCAAGCGGTATGAGTCAGCGTAATTCTTCTGTCTTGTGGCGGACCCGGGCCGGGTCCGCCGCGCATTCCCGGGTCTGAGCCTGCGGGTGCGTCGTCAGGCCATCAAGAATCTCGAGTTCGAGCAGCGCGTGATGCGCAACCGCGTGCTGGTCGCCGGCGCGCTGGTGGTGCTGGCGCTGGGCGCGGTGCTGGCTCGGCTGTTCGTGTTGCAGGTGCTCGAGCACGAGCACTTCATTACCCTGTCCAAGAACAATCGGGTGCGGCTGGAGGCGGTGCCGCCGCCGCGCGGGCTGATGTTCGACCGCAACGGCACGCCGCTCACCGAGAATCGCCCCAGCTATGTGCTGGAGATCACCCCGGCCAGCGTGGACGATCTGGATCGCACCCTGGACCGGCTGCGCCGCATCATCGACATCAGCGATGCCGATGTGCGCCGCTTCCGGCGCGCGTTGCGCCGCAGCAGCCCGTACCAGCCGGTTCCCCTGGCCTTCAACCTGAGCGACGAGGAGGTGGCGGCCTTCGCCGTCCACCGCCATCAGTTCAATGGGGTGGACATCGACGCCCGCCTGTCGCGCCATTACCCCATGGCCGGCATCGCCGCCCATGTCATCGGCTATGTCGGACGCATCGACGAGCGCGAGCTGGCGCGGGTGGACAAGAGCAATTACAAGGGCACCACCCACATCGGCAAGCTGGGGCTGGAGCGCTACTACGAGGACCTGCTGCATGGCCAGGTGGGCTACCAGCAGGTGGAGGTCAATGCCCAGGGGCGTCACCTGCGGGTGCTGGAGCGTCAGCCGCCGGTGGCCGGCAGGGACCTGGTGCTGGCCATCGATGCCGGTCTGCAGGCGGTGGCCGAATCCGCCATGGACGGGCATTCCGGCGCCGTGGTGGCGATCGATCCGCGCACCGGCGATGTGCTGGCCATGGTGAGCACGCCCAACTACGACCCCAACCTGTTCGTCAATGGCATCTCGAAGAAGGACTACGCCGCCTTGCGCGACGACCCCGAGCAGCCGCTGTTCAACCGGCCGCTGAGCGGTCAGTACCCGCCGGGCTCCACCGTCAAGCCGCTGATGGCGCTGGCGGGACTGTACTACCAGGTCACCTGGGCCGGCAAGACCATGTATGCCGGGCCGTACTATCAGCTCAGGAACGACCCGCGCAAGTACCGCGACTGGAAGAAGACCGGCCATGGCGAGGTCAACATGTACAAGGCCGTGGCCCAGTCCTGCGATGTCTATTTCTACGACCTGGCCTACAAGCTCGGCATCGACCGCATCCACGAGTTCCTGTCGCATTTCGGCCTCGGCCGCAAGACCGGCATAGACACCACCGGCGAGCGGCGCGGGCTGCTGCCCTCGCGCGAGTGGAAACGGGCCGTCCATCGCCAGCCCTGGTATCCGGGCGAGACGCTGATCGTCGGTATCGGCCAGGGCTACATGCTGGCCACGCCGCTGCAGCTGGCGGTGGCCACCGCCACCATCGCCAACCGGGGCCGGCGCATGCAGCCACGCCTGGTGCGGGCCATTCGTGACCCGGCTACCGGCAGCGAGTTTCCATTGCCGGTCCGCGAGGTGGACCGCGTCAAGCTGTCCAATCCCCTGTACTGGGACCAGGTCATCCGCTCCATGGAACAGGTGGTGCACGCGAAGAACGGCACGGCCTACTGGCACATCGGCCGGGGCCTGAAGTACCGCATGGCGGGCAAGACCGGCACGGCACAGGTGTTCAGTCTCAAGGAGGACGAGGAATACGAGGCCGACAAGCTGCACCGCAAGCTGCGCGATCATGCCCTGTTCGTGGCCTTCGCCCCGGTGGAGGCTCCCCGCATCGCGGTGGCCGTGATCGTGGAACATGCCGGGCACGGTGGCGCCGAGGCGGCGCCCGTGGCGCGCAAGGTCATCGACTACTGGCTGCTGCGGCGGCTCCATCTGGGCGAAAAACTGGCGGGGCGACCATGAAGGGGGAAACCGGATACGATCTCTACTACCTGTTCCGCGACCTGACGCGGTTTCTGCACATCGATGTGGTGCTGTTGCTGTTGCTGCTCACCCTGGCGGGGGCCGGGCTGGTCATCCTCTACAGCGCCGGTGGCGAGAACGGGCAGCTGATGACCAACCAGCTGATCCGGCTCGGTGTGGCCCTGGCGACGATGCTGGTGTTTGCCCAGATCTCGCCCGAGGTGCTCAAGCGCTGGTCACCCTGGCTCTACGGGCTGGGCGTGCTGCTGCTGATCGCGGTGCTGGTGGCCGGCGAGATGGGCAAGGGGGCGCAGCGCTGGCTGGATCTGGGGGTGGTGCGCTTCCAGCCCTCCGAGATGATGAAGCTGGTGGTGCCGATGATGGTGTCCTGGTACTTCGCCGACCGGCCGCTGCCGCCGTCCTGGCGCGACCTGCCGGTGGCGGGCGCGCTGGCGCTGGTGCCGATGCTGCTGATCGCCCGCCAGCCCGATCTCGGCACCGCGCTGCTGGTCGGCAGCGCCGGCCTGTTCGCCATCTTCTTTGCCGGCATCTCCTGGCGCATCCTGGCCGGGCTGGGCGTGGCCGCGGTGGCGGCGGCGCCGGTGCTGTGGCACTTCATGCACGACTACCAGCGCCAGCGGGTGCTCACCTTCCTCGACCCCGAGCGCGACCCGCTCGGCGCCGGCTATCACATCATCCAGTCCAAGATCGCCATCGGCTCCGGTGGCTGGTACGGCAAGGGCTGGCTCAACGGCACCCAGTCGCAGCTCGACTTCCTGCCCGAGCGCTCCACCGACTTCATCTTCGCCGTGTTCGGCGAGGAGTTCGGATTCGTCGGTGCGGTGCTGCTGCTGTTGCTGTATCTGGCCATCATCTTTCGCGGCCTGTGGATCGCCATGCACGCGCAGGACACCTATGGCCGGCTGCTCGGCGGCAGCCTGAGCCTGACCTTCTTCGTCTATCTGTTCGTCAACACCGGCATGGTCATCGGCCTGTTGCCGGTGGTCGGCGTGCCGCTGCCGCTGGTGAGCTATGGCGGGACCTCGCTGGTGACCCTGATGGCCGCCTTCGGTATGCTGATGTCCATACAATCACACCGACGCCTGCTCGCCAAATGAATCGTCGTCTACGCCATCTTCTCGCTGTGTTCCTGCTGTCGCCTGCCCTGTCCCTGCAGGCCGGCTATCTCGACCGGCCCGAGGCGCGGGCGCTGGTGGACGAACTGGTGGGCCAGGGCCTGGATCGCGCCCTGGTGGAGCGTGCCCTGGCCCGGGCCGAGCGCAAGCAGTCGATTCTCGACGCCATCAGCCGCCCGGCCGAGGCCAAGCCCTGGCATGAATACCGCCCCATCTTCCTCACCGAGGTGCGCATCGAGGGCGGCGTGCGTTTCTGGGATCGGCACGCCTCGGCCATCGAACGCGCCGCGCATGAATACGGCGTCGAGCCCGAGATCATCGTCGCCATCATCGGCGTCGAGACCTTCTACGGCCGTCATACCGGCAACTACCGGGTGCTCGATGCCCTGGCCACGCTGGGCTTCGACTACCCCAAGCGGGCCGGCTTCTTCCGCCGCGAGCTGGGCCAGTTCCTGGTGCTTTCCAGCGAGGAGGGCTGGCAACCGGAGCAGCCGAAGGGGTCCTATGCCGGCGCCATGGGGCTCGGGCAGTTCATTCCCAGCAGCTACCGAGCCTATGCCGTGGACTTCGACGGTGACGGCGATCGTGACCTGTGGGATGCCACCGATGCCATCGGCAGCGTGGCCAACTACTTCCGGCGCCACGGCTGGCGCGCGGGCGAGGGGGTGGCCGTGCCGGCCATCGCCCGCGGGCCGGTGCGTGCCGGGCTCAAGCGCGATGTACGGCCTGGCTACAGCCTGCGCCAGCTCGCCGCCGAGGGCCTGCGCCCGCGTCACCTGCCGCGCGGCGAAGGTCCCTATGCCCTGATCGAGCTGGAGGGCGCGAAGGGGCCTGAGTACTGGATCGGGCAGCACAACTTCTTCGTCATCACCCGCTACAACCGCAGCCCGTTGTACGCCATGGCCGTGTACCAGTTGAGCCAGGCCATCCGCGAGCGGCGCGAGGCCCGGCAGCGGGCCGGGAACGGGGAGGCCGGCTGATGGTGCGCGCCACCGCACTGCTGTCCCTCGTCTCCGTGCTGTTGCTGGCCGGCTGCAGTAGCGGCGGCGGGGTGCGCGGCGAGGACGGCATCGGCCGGCGCATCGATGTCAGCCACATTCCCGATGCGCGGCCGCGGGTAGAGCCGCGCAGCCGCTACGGCAATCCCGAGTCCTATGTCGTCAACGGCCGGCGCTACTATGTGCGCAAGTCGGCGGCCGGCTATGTCGAGCGTGGCATTGCCTCCTGGTACGGGCGCAAGTTCCACGGCCGGCGCACCTCCAGCGGCGAGCCCTACGACATGTACAAGATGACCGCCGCCCACAAGACCCTGCCCTTGCCGACCTATGTGCGGGTCACCAACCTCAGGAATGGCCGCTCGGTGGTGGTGCGGGTCAACGACCGCGGCCCGTTCCACGACAACCGCCTCATCGACCTCTCCTATGCCGCGGCCGAAAAGCTCGGCATCGTCGCCACCGGCACCGGCTTTGTCGAGGTGCGTGCCATCGACCCGCGCCACCCGGGGCGTACCCAGGCGGCGGCAACGCCTGCCCGTTCCGCCCCCGCCCGCCCGGCTGCTCGGGCCCCGGCAGCGTCTGCGGAAAGGCGGCGCCCTCCCGCCATCTACATCCAGGTCGGCGCCTTCTCCGAGCGCGCCAATGCCGAGCGCCTGCGCCAGCGCCTGCCGCACAGCCTGGGCCAGGTCATCGTGCGCAAGGGCTGGAGCCGGCAGCGCCCGGTGTGGCGCGTCCATGTCGGGCCCATCGCCACGGTGGAGCAGGCCGATGCCCTGGCGCGGGTGGTTGAGGAGCTGGGTATCCATGGGTATCATC
>JALWNJ010000327.1 GCA_026995955.1 Gammaproteobacteria bacterium | reverse complement strand
GCGGGCGCCGCTCTGGTCGCCGGTCAGCGGCAGGCCGCGCGGCGCCTGCGGCCCGCGCGCCTCGTCGCGCATGAAGCGCTTGACGATGCGGTCCTCCAGCGAATGAAAGCTGATCACCACCAGCCGGCCGCCGGCGGCGAGCACCTCCACCGCGGCACGCAGGCCCTGCTCCAGCGCCTCGAGCTCGCGATTGACATGGATGCGGATGGCCTGGAAGCTGCGCGTGGCCGGGTGCTTGCCCGGCTCGCGGCGCGGCACGGCAGCGGCGATGATCCCGGCCAGATCGCCGGTGTCGGTAATCGGACGCTCGGCGCGACGACGCACGATGGCGCGCGCGATGCGCCGCGCATGGCGCTCCTCTCCATACCGATACAGCACATCGGCGATCTCGCGCTCGCCGGCGCGGGCCAGCCATTGCGCGGCCGACTCGCCCTGCTCCGGATCCATGCGCATGTCCAGCGGACCAGAACGCAGGAAGCTGAAGCCCCGGCTGGCATCGTCGAGCTGTGGCGAGGACACGCCGAGATCGAGCAGCACCCCGCGCACGTCCCCCACCCAGCCCAGCTCGGTGCAGAACTGGCGCAGACCGGCGAAGGAGCCGCGCCGGATCACCAGCCGCGACTCGCGCAGCGCCAGGCGCTCGGCCTCGGCAATGGCCTGCGGGTCGCGGTCGACGACCAGCAGGCGGCCGTCCGCCGACAGCCTGGCCAGCAGCCCTCGGCTGTGGCCGCCGCGGCCGAAGGTGCCATCGATGTAGTTGCCGTTCGGATCGGTCACCAGTGCCTCCAGCGCCTCCTCGAACAGAACCGGTGCATGCTGCTCCACGGCGCTCACAACGACAGCGACTCGAGGGCAGCCGCCGGATCGCCATGCTCCGCCTCGGCCTGCCAGGCCTCGCGCTCGGCGTTCCAGCGCTCCTCGTCCCAAAGCTCGAACTTGCGCCCCTGCCCCACCAGCACGGCCTGCTTCTCGATGCCGGCGTACTCGCGCAGCGCGGCCGGCACCAGGATGCGGCCATGGCCGTCCATCTCCACGTCCTGGGCATGACCCACCAGCTGGCGCTGCAGGCGCCGCACGCGCGGATCCATGTTCGGCTGGCTCATGAGCGCCTGTTCGATGCGCTCCCATTCGGGCAGGGGATAGATGAGGAGACAGCCGTCCTGGTCGATGGTCACGATCATGCGGCCGCCACAGGACTCGCGCAGGCGATCCCGGTAGCGCGCCGGTATCGCCATGCGCCCCTTGGCGTCCAGACTCAGATTGGCGACCCCTCGAAACAACGGCTCCCCCCTTGGTGCGGGTCGGGCATGGAAGACCACAATCTCCCACTTCTTCCCACTTCCCTACACTATAGAAACCCCATTCCCCACCTGTCAAGAAAATCGGCCCCTTTTGCACAAGATTTTCTCCTTTTGTGACAGAGACTTAGTGCGGTGGGCCGAAAGTGGGACAGGGCGCACGAAACGGCATCCGGAACATCGAAAACCAAATCATCGGATTGGGGAGCGAAGCTCAGAAATCACTTTAAGAAGGGGCGGGCCCGGGGCCGGAATCGGCCCATGAAAAAGGGCGGAGCCCTGAGGTTCCGCCCCGGAAATGGGGAGTCGGCCTGTAAGCCGGGTTCTGTCGAGGATGATCATTCATCTGGGACGCCTGTCACCAGGCGCCTCGAGCGGCCTACCCGGGCGCGATGCGGGCCACATCGATGCGCCCCTATTTGGCCTTGCTCCGGGTGGGGTTTGCCGTGCCGCAGCGTGTTGCCACCTGCGCGGTGCGCTCTTACCGCACCCTTTCACCCTTGCCTGTGCCGACCTGCGTCGGCCATCGGCGGTCTGCTCTCTGTTGCACTTTCCGTCGGCTCGCGCCGCCCAGGCGTTACCTGGCACCCTGCCCTGTGGAGCCCGGACTTTCCTCCATGCCCGCAAGGGGCACAGCGATCATCCGGCCGACTCCGCCTACGATGATAGCACGGCCCGCCGCCGCTGGCGCTCGCCGCGCAGACGGCCCAGCCAGCGGTTGAGCGGGTGCTCCCGGTCGAGGAAGCGTATCACCGGATCCTTTCGACGCTCGTAGCGCTGCAGAAGTTCCCGCAGCACGGAGGAATCGGGGTAGAAGGCCAGACCGCGCTCCAGCGCCTGCATCAGCTTCGCGCGATCACCGCAGGCCAGCTCGGCGCGGGCCAGGTTGAGAAACAGCTGCAGTTCCGGCCGCTCGCTGCCCTCGCGGCAGGCGATGCGGCACTGCACCACCCCCGCCCGGTCGCCGGCCAGGGTCTGAGCCAGCCCCTGCCAGGAGCGGCAGATGCGAGTCTCCTCCTCCAGCACGCAATGGCGCTCCAGCAATTCGCCGAAGAACACGGCGGCCACCTCGTAGTTGCCCGCCTTGAAGAAGCGCATCCCCTCCTGAAACTCTTCCAGCGACTGGATTTCTCTGGTGGTCTCGTTCATGGCAGTGACCTCGCTTGCGTTGTTGTTGTGTGAACCCTGAGCAGAATTCTAGAGGCATCCCGGCGGCGATTTCGAGAAATACCGCACACATCGCCTCACTCCGGCCGCACCTCGCGGCGTGCCAGCGCGGCCTGATACAGCTCGCGCGCCTTCAGGCCGTGGCGGCGTGCCGCCAGCCGGGCGGCCTGCTTCGGCGGCAGCTCCTCGAGCAGCACCTCCAGCGTCTGCAGCGCCGCCGCATCCAGTTCCGCCTCGCGCGCCGGCGCGCCGCCCACCACCAGCACGAACTCGCCG
>JALWNJ010000326.1:10605-11534 GCA_026995955.1 Gammaproteobacteria bacterium | reverse complement strand
GGCCCGCACCGGCCAAGCTCAACCTGTTCCTGCAGGTGACCGGCCGCCGCGCCGACGGCTACCACGAGTTGCAGACGGTGTTCCAGTTTCTCGACCATGGTGATGCGCTGGCCTTTCTGCCGGCGCCGGCGGGCGAGATCCGGCGCCGGAACGAGGTGCCCGGCGTGCCCGAGGCGGAGGACCTGGTGGTGCGCGCCGCGCGGCTGCTGGCCGGGGAGACCGGTTGCGCGCAGGGCGTGACCATCGTCCTCGACAAGCGCCTGCCGATGGGCGGTGGCGTGGGCGGCGGCAGCTCCGATGCCGCCACCACCCTGGTGGCGCTGAACGCGCTGTGGGGGCTGGGGTTGTCGGAGGACGAGCTGGCGCGCCTGGGCCTGCAACTGGGTGCCGACGTGCCGGTGTTCGTGCGCGGCCGTGCGGCCTGGGCCGAGGGGGTCGGCGAGCGCCTGCAGCCGGTCGATCTGCCCGAACCGTGGTACCTGGTGCTGTGCCCCCCCGTGGCGGTCTCCACGGCAGCGGTTTTTGCCGACCCGCAATTGACACGCGACAGCCCGCCAATCACAATATGCGACTTTCTTTCGGGCAGGGGTGAGAACACCTTGGAACCGGTGGTGCGCAGGCTGCACCCGGAGGTGGGCGAGGCGCTGGACTGGCTGGCCGCCCACGCCCCGGCGCGCATGACCGGCAGCGGGGGCTGCGTGTTCGCCGCGTTCGGCACGCGTCGGGAGGCGCAGCAGGTGCTGGCCAGGGCCCCCGAGGGGTGGCAGGGCTTCGTGGCACGGGGCCGCAACCGTTCCCCACTGCTCGATCGACTGGCGCTGGAGTTGGCCCCTCGGGGGGCATGATCCTGCGCCGGCATACCCAGTTACTGGGCCGTCGCCAAGTGGTAAGGCACCGGATTTTGATTCCGGCATTCGCAGGTTCGAATC
>JALWNJ010000326.1:0-10595 GCA_026995955.1 Gammaproteobacteria bacterium | reverse complement strand
CGGCACGCGCAGCGTGCCAGCATCGGAGCCGCAGGCGACGACCCCGAAGGGGCAAGGAACCCGTCAGGGTTCCGCAGTCGTCCTGCCGGTCATGCCGCGAAGCGGCATTGGGGCCGGCACACCGAGTTACTGGGCCGTCGCCAAGTGGTAAGGCACCGGATTTTGATTCCGGCATTCGCAGGTTCGAATCCTGCCGGCCCAGCCAAACAACCAAGCACGAACCGACCAGGGTCGCATCCATGCCCGATACAAACCGGATGATGGTCTTCGCGGGGAACGGCACCCCCGAGCTGGCCCGCTCCATCGTCAGCTACCTGAACATCCCGCTGGGCGAGGCGCTGGTCGGTCGTTTCAGCGATGGCGAGGTCCGGGTCGAGATCCTGGAGAACGTCCGCGGCCGGGACGTGTTCGTGGTGCAGTCCACGAGCCATCCGACCAACGACAACATCATGGAGCTGCTGATCATGATCGATGCGCTGCGCCGGGCCTCGGCGGGGCGCATCACGGCGGTGATCCCGTACTTCGGCTATTCGCGCCAGGATCGCCGCGTGCGCTCGCAGCGGGTGCCGATCTCGGCCAAGGTGGTGGCCAACATGATCACCACCGTGGGCACCGACCGGGTGCTGACGGTGGATCTGCATGCCGACCAGGTGCAGGGCTTCTTCGACATCCCGGTGGACAATGTCTATGCCTCGCCGGTGCTGCTGGGCGACATCTACCGGCAGAAGATCGAGGACCTGATCGTGGTCTCGCCCGATGTCGGCGGCGTGGTGCGGGCGCGCGCCATCGCCAAGCGGCTGGACGACGCCGACCTGGCCATCATCGACAAGCGCCGGCCGCGCGCCAATGTGGCGCAGGTGATGAACATCATCGGCGATGTCGAGGGCCGCACCTGCGTGATGGTGGACGACCTGGTCGATACCGCCGGCACGCTGTGCCAGGCTGCCGATGCGCTCAAGGAGCAGGGCGCGCGCCGGGTGCTGGCCTATGCCACCCATCCGGTGCTGTCGGGCCCGGCGGTGGAGAACATCACCAAGTCCCGCCTCGACGAGCTGGTGGTCACCGACACCATCCCGTTGAGCGAGCGCGCACGCGCGTGCAGCAAGATACGCCAGCTGAGCGTCGCCGCCATGCTGGCAGAGACCATACGCAGGGTGAGCCGCGAAGAGTCGGTCAGCTCCCTGTTCATGGACTGAGGGCCACGGCCCTCGAAAGTGCGTCGCCCTGGTCGCGGGGCGGCGGGGCAACCCTTCGGGGTTGCCTTCATTCATTGGCAACCGAGGTAAGAGAAATGAGCGAGTACATCATCAACGCCGAGAAGCGCGAGGATCAGGGAAAGGGTGCGAGCCGCCGCCTGCGTCGCGCTGGCCTGGTGCCGGGCATCGTCTATGGTGCCGGCAAGGAGCCCACGCCCATCAGCGTGCGCGAGAACGAGCTGCTCAAGCATCTCGACGACGAGGGCTTCTACTCCCAGGTGCTGACCCTCAAGCTGGAGGGCCAGGACGAGAATGTCGTGCTGCGTGACCTGCAGCGCCATCCCTACAAGCCCAACATCCTGCACTTCGATCTGCAGCGCATCAACATGGACGAGAAGATCCATGTCCATGTGCCGCTGCACTTCCTCAACGAGGAGAGCTGTGTCGGGGTCAAGAACGAGGGCGGCACCGTCTCCCACCTGCTGGTGGAGGTCGAGGTGGTGTGCCTGCCGGCCAGCATCCCCGAGTACATCGAGGTGGACCTGGCCGAGCTGCATGCCGGCGAGACCCTGCACCTGTCCGACCTCAAGCTGCCCGAGGGCGTGGAGCTGGTGGAGCTGGCGCACGGCCACGACAATGCCGTGGTCACCGTCCTCAAGGCCCGTGGCGGCGCCGAGGACGAGGAAGCCGGCGGCGAGGAGGCCGAGGCGGGGGAAGGCGGCGAGGAGTGATTCCCGTCGATGTCCGCTGACGGCATCCGGCTCATCGTGGGCCTGGGCAATCCGGGCCCCGAATACGACCAGACCCGGCACAATGCCGGGTTTTGGTTTGTCGAGCGCCTGGCCGCGCGCGAGGGGGCGGCGTTCCGCAAGGAATCGCGCTTCCTTGCCGAGGCCTGCCGGCTGCGGCTCGAGGGTCGCGACCTGTGGCTGCTCAAGCCGCAGACCTTCATGAACCGCAGTGGCCAGTCGGTGCGCCAGTTCGTCGACTACTACCATGTGCCGCCCGAGGCGGTGCTGGTGGCGCACGACGAGCTGGACCTGCCGCCGGGCACGGTACGCCTCAAGCGTGGCGGTGGCCATGGCGGCCACAATGGTCTGCGTGACCTGATCCGCCACATCGGCGCCGACTTCTGGCGCCTGCGGCTGGGCATCGGCCATCCCGGACACAAGGACCAGGTGGTCGATTTCGTGCTGCATCGCCCCAGCGGCGAGGAGCAGCGCAGCATCGACGAGGCCATCGACGAGGCACTGGCCGTGCTGCCGATGATCGTTCGTGGCGACATGCAGCAGGCGATGAACCGCCTGCATGGCAAGAGGTAGGCATTACCATGGGATTCAAGTGTGGCATCGTGGGGCTGCCCAATGTCGGCAAGTCCACCCTGTTCAATGCCCTGACCCGGGCCGAGATCCAGGCCGAGAACTATCCCTTCTGCACCATCGATCCGAATGTCGGCATCGTGCCGGTGCCGGATTCCAGGCTCGACGCGCTGGCCGAGATCGTCAGGCCCGAGCGCACCGTGCCCACCACCATCGAGTTCGTCGACATCGCCGGGCTGGTGGAGGGGGCCTCGAAGGGCGAGGGGCTGGGCAACCAGTTCCTGGCCCACATCAGCGAGACCGATGCCATCGCCCATGTGGTGCGCTGCTTCGAGGACGACGACATCGTGCATGTCTCCGGGCGCGTGTCGCCGATCGACGACATCGAGGTGATCGAGACCGAGCTGGTGCTGGCCGACATGGAAACGGCCGAGAAGGCCGTGGCCCGGGTGGCCAAGCTGGCCAAGTCCGGCAACAAGGAGCAGATCGCCCGCAAGGCCTTCTTCGAGCGGGTGCTGGCACACCTGCAGGAGGGGCGTCCCGCGCGCACCCTGGAACTGGACGAGGACGAGCGCCAGCAGATCCGCGAGCTGCACCTCATCACCATCAAGCCGATGATGTACATCGCCAATGTGGCCGAGGACGGCTTTGCCGACAATCCGCTGCTCGATCAGGTGCGGGCCCGCGCCGAGGAAGAGGGCGCCGCGGTGGTGCCGGTGTGCGCCGCCATTGAGGCCGAGATCGCCCAGCTCGACAGCGACGAACAGGCCGAGTTCCTGGCCGAGATGGGCATGGACGAGCCGGGGCTGAACCGCGTCATCCGTGCCGGCTACGACCTGCTCGGCCTGCAGACCTTCTTCACCGCCGGCGTCAAGGAAGTGCGGGCCTGGACGGTGCGCAAGGGTGCCACCGCGCCGCAGGCGGCGGGCGTCATCCACACCGACTTCGAGAAGGGCTTCATTCGCGCCGAGGTGGTGGCCTACGAGGACTTCATTGCCTGCGGCGGCGAGCAGGGCGCCAAGGAGGCCGGCAAGTGGCGCCTGGAGGGCAAGGACTACATCATGCAGGAAGGCGATGTGGTGCACTTCCGCTTCAATGTCTGAGGCCCCGGCAGTGCCCACCGGTCCGCTGGCGGGCGTTGACCGAAACCGGCCTTTCCGGTATCCTTCGCGCCCTCAAGTGGCTATGTAGCTCAGCTGGTTAGAGCACATCACTCATAATGATGGGGTCGGTGGTTCGAATCCACCCATAGCCACCATCCTTTCCTTTCTCCCTCAGCCCCTCGGCCCCAGCAGCTCGATCTGATAGCCGTCCGGATCCTCGACGAAGGCGATGATGGTGGTGCCGGCGTTCATCGGGCCCGGCTCGCGGATGATCTTGCCGCCGCGCTTGCGGATGCGCTCGGCGGCCGCGTACACATCGTCCACCTCGATGGCGATGTGGCCGAATCCGTTGCCCAGGTCGTAGTGGTCCACGCCCCAGTTCCAGGTCAGCTCGATCACGCATTGCTCCGTTTCCTCCCCATAGCCGACGAAGGCCAGGGTGAACTTGCCCTCCGGGTAGTCCTTGCGGCGCAGCAGCCGCATGCCGAGTACCTCGGTGTAGAAGGCGATGGAGCGGACCAGGTCGCCGACCCGGATCATGGTGTGCAGGATGCGCATGGGGTTTCTCCCTGGTTGTCTGCCCGTATTGCTTGAATTGTGCCGCCTCGGGCCCCAAGCTGTCATCCAACGACACCACATTGCAGGAGGCAAGGCACATGATCTTCCGACAGCTCTTCGAACCCGATTCTTCCACCTATACCTACCTCATCGCCGATCCGGAGACCGGCGAGGCGGCGCTGATCGACCCGGTGCTGGATACCGCCGAGCGCGACGCGAAACTGCTGCAGGAGATGGGCCTTAAGCTCGCCTACACCATCGACACCCATGTGCATGCGGATCACCTCACCGGCGCCCGGCGCCTGAAGTCGATGCTGGGCAGCCGCATCGTGTATCCGGAGAAGGCGAAGTTCGGGTGCGTGGACATCGGCATCGAGGAGGGCAGGGCGTTTCGCATCGGCAACCTCGAGCTGTATGGCCTGTACACGCCGGGGCATACCGACCATCACTTCGCTTATCTCATCGACAACGGCACGCAGAAGATGGTGTTCACCGGCGATGCCCTGCTCATCGACGCCTGCGGGCGTACCGACTTCCAGTCCGGCGATGCGCGCGCCCTGTACCGCAGCATCACCGAAAAGCTCTTTACCCTGCCGGACGAGACGCTGGTCTATCCGGCGCACGACTACGAGGGCCGCTTCGTGTCGTCCATCGCCCAGGAGAAGAAGCGCAACCCCTATCTCGCCGGCAAGAGCGAGGACGAGTTCGTTGAGATCATGGAAAACCTGAACCTGCCCTATCCGCGCAAGATCGACTTCGCGGTGCCCGGCAACGAGCAGTGCGGCGTATGCCCGGACAATGTGCCGGAGGAGTACCGCAAGCCCTGCGAGGCGCACGACCAGGGCTGAACGCTCAGCCCCCAGCTCGGGGCCGCCGAAGCGCTGCGGTTCAGGCCGCGGGGCGGTGGGCGCAGACCGGGCAGGCCGGGTCGCGCGGCAGGCTCATGCGGCGGAACTGCATCTGCAGCGCGTCCACCAGCAACAGCTCACCGCGCAGCACCGGCAGACCCAGCAGCAGCTTGATGGCCTCGGTAGCCTGCAGGCAGCCGAGCAGGCCGGCCACCGGGGCCAGCACGCCGTTCTCGCTGCAGGTACCGGGCGGGTCCTCGCCCTGTTCCGGGTACAGGCAGGCATAGCAGGGGGCCTCGGGATCCCGCGGGTCGAACACCGAGAGCTGCCCCTCCATGCGGATCACCGCCGCCGACACCAGCGGGGTGCCACTCTCCAGGCAGGCACGGTTGATGCCGTGGCGCGCCTCGAAGCCGTCGGTGCAGTCGAGCACCACATCCGCCTCCCGGCAGGCCTCGGTCAGGGCCGCGCCCTCGAGCTTGTGGTCCACGCTGCGCAGGTCCAGCTCGGGATCGATGTGTTGCAGCCGGTCGCGGGCGGAGTCGACCTTGGGCCGGCCGAGGTCGGGGGTGCCGTGCAGGATCTGGCGTTGCAGGTTGGACAGTTCCACCCGGTCGTGATCGACCAGGGTGAGCCGGCCCACGCCGGCCGCCGCCAGGTACAGCGCCGCCGGCGAGCCCAGCCCACCGACGCCGATCACCAGGGCATGGCTGTCGAGCAGGCGCTGCTGGCCCGCGGCATCCACCTGCGGCAGCATGATCTGGCGGGAATAGCGCAGCAGCCGGTCGTCATCGAGTTCCATGTCCCGATGATAGGGTGCCGGGCGGGCTTTGAACAGGTAGTGGCTCAGGCCGGGCTGGTTTCGACCCGGTTGCGGCCATTGGCCTTGGCGCGGTAGAGCGCCTCGTCGGCACGGCGGAACAGGTCGTCGCGGCTGTCGCCGGTCTGCAGGGCGCTGATGCCGATGCTCACCGTCACCTCCAGATCACGGGCCTCGCAGTAGGCCTGCGCCTGGATCCGGTCGCGCAGCCGTTCAGCCAGGCGGTGCGCGCCCTCCGGGTTGCAGTTGGGCAGCAGCACGGCGATCTCCTCGCCGCCGAAGCGGAAGGCCATGTCGCTGGCGCGCACGGTGTGGCGCACGATGTCGCCGACCTTCTTCAGGATCTCGTCGCCACAGAGGTGGCCGTGGGTGTCGTTGATGCGCTTGAAGTGGTCGATGTCGATCATCAGCAGGCACAGCGGCAGATTGTGGCGCCGGGCCAGCTCAAGCATGCGCGGGGTCTCGATCTCCATCGAGCTGCGGTTGCGCAGGCCGGTCAGCGGGTCGTGGAAGGCCGACTCCACGGCCTGCAGGTAGCGGATGCCGTTGCGGAGCGGGTAGACGAGCTGGCCCAGCAGCAGCTCGAGGTTGGCCAGCTCGTCGTCCCGGAACTTCCAGTTGCGGTACAGGGTGAGTTGCCCCAGATGCTCGTCCTCCAGGCTCAGGTTGTAGCTGGCCTGGTGGCGCGACTGGCGCCCCTCGGAGAAGTCCAGCGCCAGACCCTCGTGGCGGAAGCGGTAGCCCTCGTGCGGGATGGCCTCGAGGATGACATTGGAGAACAGCCCGATGATCTGTTCCAGGTCGAGCGTGGTCTGCAGCGTCTGCAGCAGTTCCACGCCCTTGGCCGTGGCATCGAACCGCGGCGTCTGGCTGGGGACGGGCATGGCGCCCAGTGCGCCATGGTGCTCCTTGATGCCGGCTTCCGGATTGTTGTGGATCATTGTCGCTGGCCTTGTTGCGTGAACCCGTGGCAAGACTTGCGAGATTCGTGCCAACTGTAAAAACCACTATTGATCAATCGCTTGCGATGGATTTTTTAGGGGTGACGGAAGATTGACGCTGCCGGGCGGCAAGCCCTTGCCGCCGGCATGACGGTTTTTCGACGCAAAAAAGGCCCCGCACGGGGCGGGGCAGATCGGAGGGTGTGGGACGATGGGATGGATCAGAACCGGCCGTGCAGGCGCAGCCAGACATTGCGCCCGGGTTCGTTGACCTGAACCGGGGTCGGGTTGAAGGGGTCCTGGTTGGCCCGGTTGAGGTGGTTGGCGTAGGCGCGGTCGAACAGGTTGTCGATGCCGGCCGAGAGCGTGGCCTGGCGACCGAAGCGGTAGCTGCCGTAGAGGTCGAGCACGGCCCAGCCCGGGGTCTGGCGGGCATCCAGCCCGCTGTCGGTGGCGGGGTCGTCCTCTACCCGCGTCTGGCGCGCGGCCCAGCGCAGGCGGCTGCCCAGCTCGAGTGCTTGCCGCCTGTGATCCAGACGCAGGCTGCCATGCAATGGCGGGGTCTGGGCAATGGGGCGATCGTCGGTGGTGTTGTCGGCGCGTACCCAGGCAAGGTCACCGCCGAGGCTGAAGCCTGCCCCCAGCGTCCGGGCCGCTTCCAGCTCGGCACCGATCAGCCGCGCGGAGACATTGCGGTAGATACTGGCGTTGTCGCTTTGCAGGATGCCGACCTGCCCGTGGGCGCGGTCGCGCAGGATGTAGTCACGCACGAAATCGGCATAGACCACCATGCTGGCGCGGCCGTTGCGCGTCTTCCAGGCCAGTCCACCGTCGATCTGGTGATGGGCCTCGGGTACCAGGTCCGGGTTGCCGACCCAGCGCTGGTCGGGTGTCATGCCATTGGCAGCCAGGTAGCGTTCGGTGGCATCGGGGCTGCGCACGCTGCGGCTCAGTCCCGTGAACAGCTTGAGGCCTTCGTCCAGATCCCGTTCGTAGCGCAGCAGCAGGCCCAGGTTGTGGTCCGTGCCGGATTCGGCGCGGCTGCCGTAGTAGAGCTGATAGAGCTGGTTGGGCGACATCGGCATGCCGGCCGGATCGACATCGGCCTTGCGCGCCTCGTGGCGTACCTGGTCGTAGCGCAGGCCGGCCTTCAGCAGCCCCGCCTCGCCCAGCGGCCGTTCACCCTCCACCACCAGTCCGATGCGCTCGATGCGGGCATCCGGCCACAGCACGGAGTTGAGGGTGCTCGGTTCCATCCCGGCCATGCCGGTGAGGCGCGGGGCATCGCGGCGATTGTTCATCCAGTCGATGCCCGTGGTCAGCGACCATTCGCCGATGCCCAGGTCCACCAGCAGTCTGCCGCTGTCGGTGTCGGATTGGCTGTCCACCCTGGCCCACATGCCGGTGTTGGGGCGCAGGCTGTAGTTGTCCATCAGATGCTGCACGCGGCTGCTCGAGACCTGCAGCTCCAGCTGCTCGAATGGCCCATCGGCAAATTCGTGTTCGAATCGGATGCGGGCCGTGTCGGCCGTGGCCTCGGGTGAATCCATGCCGGCCCCGGCGTAGAGCACATCGCGGGTGCGGTCGTGGTCGATCCCCAGTTCGATGCGCGAGCGCTCGCCCAGGGCCAGCCCGGCGCTGGCGGCTGCCTTGCGGTCCTTCCAGGCCGAGCGCACCTCGTCGCCATTGCCGTCGCGGTAGTTGCCGGCCTTGGCATCGGAGCCGAACAGGCGCAGCCAGCCCCGTTCGCCGCCGAGCACGGCATCGATGCCGGCCTCGTGGTCGAGCCCGTTGCTGGCACCCGCCAGGCCGTAGCGCAGCCCCCAGCCCTTTTCGGGCACATGGGTGTCGCGCTCGAACAGCACCGTGCCGCCACTGCCGCCGGCGCCCCACAGCAGGGTCTGCACCCCCTTGATGACGCGCACGCGGTCGTAGATGAGGGTATTGGCGTAGGTGCTGGGCGGGTCCATGCGGTTGGGGCAGCCGCCGAACACATAGGCGCCATCGAGCAGCACATTGATGCGGTCCTGGCTCTGGCCGCGGATGACCGGCTCCAGACCGTGGCCGCCCATGCGGCCCGCGTCCACGCCGGGGACGCTGCGCAGGATCTCGCCGCCATCGACGGCGACACCCGGCGATTCGATGGGGGTCAGTTCGGTTTCGTTGGGTTCGCCTTCCGGGGCGCCGATGACCACGATGTTGGGGAGCTGGGTGGTCTGCGCCGCAAGGCCCAGGGGGAGTGTGCCGGCCAGCAGGGCGAGCAGAGTGCGTTTCATGCCGAGTGCCTCCGAGTAGGGGTTGTTGTCTTCAACCCGGAAAGGCAAACGGTGTGCCAGTTTCTAACTCGTTGTTATTTTGGGGTTTTGGGTGGGGGGAGTGGTTGTGGTCCGTGGCATTTCACGCGCTGTTGCGCGATTTCACACACCCGCCCCGTCACAGCCCGCGCTGCTGCAGCCAGAACTCGAACAGCGCCAGGTGCCACAGCTTGCTGCCCTTGATGCGGGTGAGGTGTCGTTCCGGTGCCTCGAGCAGGCGTTCGACATAGGCCGGGTTGTAGAGGCCGCGTTCGCGGCAGCGCTGCGAGTGCAGGATGTCGCGCATGAACTCGAGAAACGGCCCGCGCACGTACTTCAGTGCCGGCACCGGGAAGTAGCCCTTGGGCCGGTCGATGACCACATCCGGGATCAGGCCGCGGGCGATGCGCTTGAGCACGTACTTGCCGCCGTGCCCCTCGCGGTACTTCATGTCAAAGGGCATGCGCGCCGCCAGCTCCACCAGCTCGTGGTCGAGGAAGGGCACGCGCGCCTCCAGCCCCCAGGCCATGGTCATGTTGTCCACCCGCTTGACCGGGTCGTCCACGATCAGGGTGGTGACATCCAGCCGCAGCACGGCGTCGATGAAGTCCTCGGCAAAGGGCGATTCCAGCTCCGGTGCCAGCAGCTCGCTGGTGACATCGTTGGTGTGCCAGGGCGGGGCAATCATCTCCAGCCACTCGTCGTGGTCGCGGTCGTAGTAGTGGCGCGCGAAGCGCTCGACCGGCGTGCCCTCGTGGTCGTTCGCCATTTGCGGATACCAAAAGTAGCCGCCGAACACCTCGTCCGCGCCCTGCCCGGACTGCACCGCCTTGACCTCCTTCGACACCTGCTCGGCCAGCAGGTAGAAGGCCACCGCGTCCTGCCCGAACATGGGCTCCGACATGGCTGCTACGGCCTCGGGCAGGCGCTCGAGCACCTCGTCGTTGGGAACATGGAACTTGTGGTGCTCGGTGGCGAAGCGCTCGGCCACCGGATCGGAGTACTCGAATTCGCTGCCCTTTTCCTCGGGCTGGTCCTCGAAGCCGACGGTGAAGGTCTTGAGCCCGGAGACGCCGGCCTCGGCCAGCAGGCCCACCAGCAGCGAGGAATCCAGCCCGCCGGAAAGCAGCACCCCCACCGGCACATCGGCGATGCGGATGCGCCGCTCCACCGCCTTGCGCAGGCCGTCGCGGATGGCCTCGACCCATTCCTCCTCGCTGCTCGGCACGGCGTCGCGGCGGGCGATCAGGTTCCAGTACCGACGCAGGGTGCAGCGGCCGTCCAGGTGCAGGGTCAGGCTGTGGCCCGGCTGCAGCTTGCGCACGCCGAGGAACAGGGTGCGCGGCGCCGGGACCACCGCGTGCAGGGTGAACAGGTGGTGCAGGGCGGCATCGTCGAAGCGGGTGTCAATGCGGCCGGTGGCGAGCAGGGCCTGCAGGTTGGAGGCGAACAGGAAGTCGGGGCCGGACCGGGCGTAGTACAGCGGCTTGATGCCGAAGCGGTCGCGCGCCAGGAA
>JALWNJ010000325.1 GCA_026995955.1 Gammaproteobacteria bacterium | reverse complement strand
CCTCCTCGACGGCCTGCAGCTCGAACTGGCACGCAGGGCCGACGGCCGCAGCAACTGGGAAGGGCTTGCGGCCGCCGGCGATGCCACGGCAAAGGCGCCGGAAGGGCAACGACAAAAGGCGCCCGCCAGGGCGCAGGGCAAGGCCACGGAAGGAGCGGTCGCCCCCGAGGCCCCGCTCAAAATCGAGATCCGGGGCCTCGCGATCCGCAACACCCGTATTCATTACCGCGACGAATCCGCAGGCACCGACCTGGTGCTCGATCCCTTCGAGCTCGAGACCGGCGCCCTGATCCCGGGCCGGCCGATGCCGCTCAAGGCTCGGCTGCACTTCAAGCGCCGGCCCGACACCGAGCTCGACGCGAGGCTCGAGGGCCGACTCACCCTGGACCCCGAACGGCAGCGCTACCGCATCGAACAGCTCAAGCTGGTGTTGGGCGTCGAGGCCCCGGACCTGCCCGGCGGCCGGCTCGAGTCCACCCTCGAGGCCCGCGCCGAGGCCGACCTCGCGGCGCAGACCGCGCAACTGGATCCGCTGCGCCTGCGGCTGCTCGGCCTCGACATCCGCGGCAAGGCCAGCGCCCGCCGCATCCTCGAACAGCCGGCCTGGCAGGCCAGCCTCGAGGTGGCCGAGTTCAACCCGCGCCGCGTCATGCAGAAGGCCGGCATCAACCCGCCGCAGACCGCCGACGACAAGGTGCTGGGCCGCGCCAGCCTGGGCCTCGAGGCCCACGGCGACACCCGCTCGGCGCGCATCGAGCCGATCCGCATCGTGCTCGACGACACCCGCCTCGACGGCCAGATCCACCTGCCCGACCTGGCCGGCACCGCGGTGCGCTTCGATCTCGCCGTGGACGGAATCGACCTCGATCGCTATCTGCCGCCGGAGACGGACAGCACCTCCGGCCAGGGTGGGGCTGGCGGCCGGCCTGCCGGCACGGCGAACGGCACGGAGAACGGGACGGCCACGGACGATCGCATCGAGCTGCCGCTCGACGCCCTGCGCGCACTCGATGTCGCCGGCCGCTTCCGCATCGAACGGCTCAAGGCCTTCCGACTGCACACGCAGAAGGCCGACCTGAAGCTCTCCGCCCGCAACGGCCTGTTGCGCATCGCCCCGCTCACCGCCCGCCTCTACGAGGGCGGCATCCGGCTCGAGGCCAGCCTCGACGCCCGCGGCAGGACGCCGAAGTACGCCACCGGGCTCAAGCTCACGGGCGTGCAGAGCGGGCCCATGATCCGCGACCTTTTCGACGACGAATACCTGAGCGGCCGGGCCGACATGAGCCTTGCCGTGCACACCGCCGGCGATCGCGTCTCCACCCTCAAGCGCGGGCTGGCGGGCAAGGCGGCGTTCGCCTTCGGTGAGGGTTCGGTCAACAACTCGGAACTGGCGCATCAGGTCAACCGAGTCATCGCCCTGCTGCTCAACCAGCCCTATGACCCTTCCGTGAAGCACATCGGCTTCACCCGCCTCACCGCCAGCGCCATCATCCGCAACGGCATCGTCGACAACCGCGACCTCGAGCTGCGGGCACGCAAGTTCACCGTGCGCGGCCTGGGCACCATCGACCTGCCGGCCGAGCGCATCGACTACGAACTGCGCCTGTTCAAGGCCGGCGGCAAGGCCTATGCCCCGATCCGCATCCAGGGCCCCCTGGCCAGCCCCGGCTTCCGTTTCGACCAGGAGGCCTGGCTCAGGCAGCGCCTGGAGGGCAAGAAGAAGGCGGTGGAGGAAAAGGCGAAGAAACGCCTCGAGGAGGAGCTGGGCGAGCGGTTCAAGGGCCTGTTCAGCCGCTGAGGCCATCGGCCCGTGCGCCGGCTCGCCTGCCTCGCCCTGCTGCTCGCCCCGGCAACGCTCTCGGCGCTGCAGATCGAAAGGCTCGAGGTACGCACCGACGACGGCACCTACGGCGTGCATCTGGATGCCGTCATCGCCGCCCCGCCGGAACGGGTGCGGGCGCGGCTCACCGACTACGAGGGCCTGCGCCGGCTCAATCCCGCCATCCTGCAGAGCCGGCTGCTGGTAGAGGACGGCCGGCGCATCGTCCACACCCGGCTGCGCGCCTGCGTGCTGTTCTTCTGCCGCGACCTCGACCGCTACGAGTTGCTGGAGGAGGAAAGCGCCGACCACATCCGCACCCGGCTGCTGCCACGGGGCCACTTCCGCAGCGGCGAGGCCGACTGGCGCCTGCAGGCGGTTCCCGGCGGCACCCGGCTCACCTATGATGCGCGCATGCAACCGGCCTTCTTCATCCCGCCGCTGATCGGCCCGGCACTGGTGCGTGCGCGCATGGACGCCGAGCTGCGCCACACGCTGAGCCTGCTGGAAAGGCGCTGCCATGAGTGGCCCTGAGCTCTCCTCTGCCCGCCTGCGCCGGCTGCGCCGGCGCCTGCTCGACTGGCACGCCCGCGAGGGGCGCCACGACCTGCCCTGGCAGCACCCCGCCACCCCCTACCGGGTGTGGGTGTCCGAGATCATGCTGCAGCAGACCCAGGTGCGGACCGTGATCCCCTACTTCGAGGCCTTCATGGCCGCGTTTCCCGATGTCCCCGCCCTGGCGCAGGCCCCGCTCGATGCCGTGCTCGAACGCTGGGCCGGGCTCGGCTACTACGCCCGCG
This sequence comes from Gammaproteobacteria bacterium, assembly GCA_026995955.1. Classification (GTDB taxonomy): domain Bacteria; phylum Pseudomonadota; class Gammaproteobacteria; order J044; family J044; genus J044. The sequence goes on along the minus strand of JALWNJ010000325.1, from coordinate 132 downwards.
CCCGCAACCTGCATGCCGCCGCGCAGCAGCTGATGCGCCACCACGACGGCCGGCTGCCCCAGGATCAGGCCGCGCTCGAGGCCCTGCCCGGCATCGGCCGCTCCACCGCCGGCGCCATCCGCGCCCTTGGCC
>JALWNJ010000324.1 GCA_026995955.1 Gammaproteobacteria bacterium | reverse complement strand
GCCTCCCAGTGGCTGTAGTGCGGGCGCAGCTGTTGCAGCACGGACCAGGGATGCACTTCGGGACGCAGGGGCTCGCCCGGCGGTGGGTCGTCCGATTGCTTGCCGGCGTACCAGGCTTGGGTGAGGGGATCGATGCGACGGCTCATGAACCCTCCTTGGATGTGGCTTCGTCCCTTACGAATCAGCGATGCGGATTCTAACGCATCAGGACACACGCGTCAGCCATGCGCTGGCATCCGCGATCACGCCTTCAGGGGAAGTTTCGAACGGATCGACACAGCGCAAGCGATCGCCCATGCCACGCATCCAGGTGATCTGGCGCTTGGCGAGCTGGCGGGTGGCGACGATGGCCTTGTGGCGGAAGGTGTCGGCGTCGTATTCGCCGTCGAGATGGGCCCAGGCCTGACGGTAGCCGACGCTGCGCATGGCGGGCAGGCCAGGGTGCAGGTCGCCGCGGGCCCGCAGGCGGCGCACCTCGTCGAGGAAGCCGGCCGCGAGCATGGCATCGAAGCGCTCGGCAATGCGCCGGTGCAGAAGGGCACGGTCCTGCGGCATCAGCCCCAGGGCCAGCAGCGGGTGGGGGAAGCCCTGCGCCTGCTGGCGGCGGTGGTGTTCGGACAGCGGCACGCCGGTGAGGCGCCAGACCTCGAGCGCGCGCAGGATGCGCTGCGGGTCGGTGGGGCGGATGCGCGCCGCGGCCTCGGGATCGACCCTGGCGAGCTCGGCGTGCAGGGCGGCCAGGCCGCGCTCGGCGCGTTCGGCCTCGAGCCGGGCGCGCAGTTCGGGGTCGGCCTCGGGCAGATCGGCCAGGCCCTCGAACAGGGCCTTGAAGTAGAGCATGGTGCCGCCGGCGAGGATGGGCAGGCGGCCGCGCGCGTGGATGGCCGCGATGCAGTCGAGCGCGGCCGCGCGGAAGGCGGCGGCGGACCAGGCCTCGGTGGGCTCGAGCACATCGATGAGGTGGTGCGGGATGCCGCGCCGCTCCTCGGCGGTGGGCTTGGCGGTGCCGATGTCCATGCCGCGATAGACGAGGGCGGAATCGACGCTGACCACCTCGCCATCGAGCTGCTCGGCCAGTTGCACCGCGAGCCCGGTCTTGCCGGTGGCGGTGGGGCCGAGCAGGGCCAGGACCGGGCGCGGGCTGCTCACTGGCCGCGCAGGAACAGGCGGTCGAGGCTGGCCATGTCGAGCTGTACCCAGGTGGGCCGGCCGTGGTTGCACTGGTCGCTGCGCTCGGTGCGCTCCATGTCGCGCAGCAGGGCGTTCATCTCGGCCAGGGTGAGCTGGCGGTTGGCACGGACCGAGCCGTGGCAGGCCATGGTGGCGAGCACCGCGTTCATGGCCTCCTGCAGGCGGGTGCTGCGGCCCTGCGCCTGCAGGTCGGCCAGCACATCGCGCACCAGTGACTCGGCCCGTTCGCGCGCCAGCAGCACCGGGATGGCGCGCACCCGGATGCGTTCCTCGCCGACGCGGTCGATCTCCAGGCCCAGCCGGGCCAGATCCTCGGCGTGGGCCTCGGCCAGGTCGGCCTCGGCACGGCTCACGGCCAGCGTCTGCGGCACCAGCAGCGGCTGGCTGGCCACCCCGCCCTCGCTCCAGGCCTGCTTGAGGCGCTCGTAGGTGATGCGCTCGTGGGCGGCGTGCATGTCCACCAGCACCAGACCATGTCGGTTCTGCGCCAGGATGTAGACGCCATGGAGCTGTGCCAGGGCATAGCCCAGCGGGTGGTCTTCCGCGGTCTCTGCCCCGGACACGCCTTGCGGTCCGGCCGAATCCGGCAGGGCCTCGGCCACGCCGGCAGGGATCGCACCCTCGGCCTGCGGATGCAGCGCGGCATAGACCTGCATCTCGGTCTGGGTGTCGGGCATGGACGGGCGCGCCGGCGCTCCTCCGGGCACGGCGGCCGGTGCGGCGGTGGCGCCCAGCGCCGGTTCGGCCAGCTCGCCGCCGCCCGGCTTCATGCCGGCGATGGCGCGGCTCAGGGTGCGGTAGAGGAAGTCGTGCACCGCGCGCGACTCGCGGAAACGCACCTCGTGCTTGGCCGGATGGGCATTGACATCGACCAGTGCCGGATCGAGTTCGAGGAACAGCACGAAGGCCGGATGGCGGCCGTGATAGAGCACATCCTGATAGGCCTGGCGCACGGCATGAGCGACGAGCCGGTCGCGTACCACACGGCCGTTGACGAAGAAGTGCTGCAGATCGGGCTGGCTGCGCGAGAAGGTGGGCCGTGCCAGCCAGCCCCACAGGCGCAGGCCGCCCTGGCTGTGGTCAAGATACACCGCGTGTTCGACGAAGGGCGCGCCGCTGAGCCTGGCCAGGCGCTGCTCGCGGGCGGCGCGGTCGGGACAGGCGGGCAGGCCGTACAGCGTCCGGCCGTTGTGGCGCAGTTCGAAGGCGGTGTCGAAGCGCGACAGGGCGATGCGGCGCATGAGCTGCTCGATGTGACCGAACTCGGTGCGCTCGGTCTTGAGGAAGCGGCGTCGCGCCGGGACATTGAAGAACAGGTCGCGCACCTCGACCCGGGTGCCCACCGGCATCGGCAGCGGCTCCGGCTCGGAACAGGTCTCGTCGCCCTCGCTGGTGACCTGCCAGCCGGCCTCCTCGTCGGCGGTGCGCGAGGCCAGCGACAGGCGCGACACGGAGGCGATGCTGGGCAGCGCCTCGCCGCGGAAGCCGAGGCTCATCACCCGCTCCAGATCCTCAAGGCTGCCGATCTTGCTGGTGGCATGGCGCGACAGGGCCAGGGCCAGCTCGTCG
>JALWNJ010000323.1 GCA_026995955.1 Gammaproteobacteria bacterium | reverse complement strand
ATCGCTGAATAACCGGGTTGAGCGTCTGGTTCACACGTCAGTGGCACTTTCTATTTCTATGCATGATCTAAAAAGTTGCGTCAACTAAATATGTATCCTATAAGAAAAATTGTATCCAAAATTTAACTCTACTGAAAGATCATATGAAAACCTCTATCATAACCTCGGCGTTTGTTGCCCTTGTCGTTGGGTTCGGCGGATCAGTTGCCATCGTCATTGCCGCCGCCCAGTCAGTTGGAGCAGATCAGACGCAGACCCTATCTTGGTTGACCGCGCTTTGCCTTGGCATGATGGGTACCAGCGCGCTGCTCAGCTATATCCACAAGGCGCCAATGATCACAGCCTGGTCCTCCTGTTCCGGGACGGTTCCTGCAGGTTCCTGTTCCCCGGTGATATCAGCACAACCGGCGAGGCCGTGCTGCTGGACGGCAGCGGCAGTTTCTTTCTGGTCGAAGGGACGGACGAGGTGGCCGAGGCCGAGGCGCGGCGCGCCCGGGGCGACTGCCATCCCAGCGGGCCACTGTGGGGCCGGGGTCGGCTACCCAGTCGGGGCGAGGCAGGTGAACTGGAACAGCGCATCGCCGCGAACCATCCGCTGTTTTGCGAGGGGCTGGAACATGCCGGCCTGGAGCAGGAACGGCGCAGCCTGCGCCTGCTGCCGCAGGCGCTTGCGCTGGATCTGGAGGGGGGCGACCCGGTGCTGTCCTTCGAGCTGCCGCCCGGCAGCTATGCCACCGTGCTGCTGCGCGAACTGGTGGACTATCGGGACGCCACGCGCCCGCGCTGAGCAGCGATTCGGGTTTCAGGCCGGCAGACAACCGGCAGACAAAAAGAAGCCCGCCGTGCGGCGGGCAAAGTCACTGCCGGAAACCTGAGTATAGGAGAGTGGGCGAAGTGCGCTACTTCTCGACGCGCTCGATGCCCAGGGCCTTGAAGATGTACTTCTCGTACAGGGGCTCGGAGGTGCCCTTCTTCATCTTGCGGATGAAGTACTTCTCGAAGGCAATCTTGGCCATGTGCACCCACTTGCCCTTGGCGAACCAGTTGACATTCCGCGGCGGGATCTGTGGCAGGGCCACGAAGGCGGCACCGGTGTCGCCCATGTCGGCCAGGCAGACGGCGTTCCAGGTGCCCTTGTGCGAGGGTTCCTGGCCGGCCAGCTCTTCCTGGATGTTGTGCACGATGGCGGACACCATGGACTCGATCATGTAGCCGGTCTTGGGCGCGCCGGTGGGCACCGGGGTGGCTTCCACCGGCGGGATGGCCACGCAGACTCCGGCGGAGTAGATGTTCGGATACTTCGGGTTGCGCTGCTTGTCGTCGATCAGCACGAAGCCGCGCGGGTTGCACAGCCCCTCGACATTGGCGACGGCATCCACGCCCTTGAAGGCGGGCAGCATCATGTTGAACTTGAACTCCAGCTCGTGGTCCTTGACCTTTTCGCCGGCGTCGTTGTACTCCTCGACGAACATCTTGCCGTCTTCGACCTTGACCGTCTTGGCATTGGTGATCCAGTTGATGTGACGGTTGCGCATCTCGGACTCGAGCAGGCCCTTGGAGTCGCCGACCCCGCCCAGGCCGAGATGGCCGATGTAGGGCTCGGAGGTGACGAAGGTCATCGGCACCTTGTCGCGCATCTTGCGCTTGCGCAGGTCGGTGTCGAGGATCATGGCGAACTCGTAGGCCGGGCCAAAGCAGCTGGCGAACGGCATGGCGCCGACGATCACATGGCCGGGATCCTCGAGAAACTTCTTGTAGGCCTCGTAGGCCATCTCGGCGTGATCCACGGTGCAGATGGAGTGGGTGTAGCCGCCATGCGGGCCGGAGCCCTCTACTTCCTCGAAGGCCAGACGCGGGCCGGTGATGATCACCAGATAGTCGTAGCTCACCGTATCGTTGTTGTCCAGCGTGAGCTTGTTGGCCTCCGGATCGATCTCGGTGACGGTGCCGGCGATGAAGTTGATGCCCTTGCGCTCCACATAGGGGCGGATGGGGAAGGTGATGTCATCGCGGGTACGCCAGCCGACCGCCACCCAAGGGTTGGAGGGGACGAACTGGAAGTATTCGTTGGCGTTGATCAGCGTGACGTCGTGCTCCTTGCCGAGCGCCTCGCGCATTTCGTAGGCCGCGGGCATGCCGCCGGTGCCTGCGCCGAGAATGACGATGTGTGCCATGAGCCGGACTCCTCGTGTTGTCTTGAAATGTTTGAAACGGTTCAGCAGTGAACTGCGGATTTAACTAGCAAGGCTTGTGCCAATTTGGAAGAAGGGATAAGTGATTGATTTCCCCATGTCGGGATTGGGGGTATGACTGACATGGCAGACACGGCATGGCAGATTTGCCAGTGTATGTCATGACATTCGTGTCTTTGTATCAGTTTGTGTCAGCTCCATGTCCGGTGCCACTGGGGACGAGGCAGCCGCCCAGCAGCCGGATGCGGCCGCTGCGTTCTTCCAGACAACCGCTGCGCTTCCATTCGGCCAGGATTCGGCTGACGGTCTCCACCGTCAGGCCGAGCAACTCGGCGAGTTCCTGACGGGTGAGGGGGAAGGGCGTCCATCCATCCTGCCCCGGCTGACTGCACCACTGCTCGAGAAAGTCGGCCAGCCGTTCCGGGGCCTTGCGCGTTCCCAGTTCCACAATGAGCGATTCCGCCTGGCGCAGCGCCTGTGCCCAGCGTTGCAGGATGGCCTCGTGAACATGTGGGTTTTCGTGGCACACCCGGGTCAGGTCCGACAGCCGCAGGCGGCAGGCCTGGCCCTCGGCACGGGCAACGGCGG
>JALWNJ010000322.1 GCA_026995955.1 Gammaproteobacteria bacterium | reverse complement strand
GGTGTTGATAGGGGCCGGGGGCGGTGGCCAGCGGCGCCAGCCAGGGCGACAGGTACCAGGGTTGTTGCTGTGGCTGGACGGGCTCGAGGGCGAAGCGGGTCAGGGTTTCGGGCAACGGCTGCGGCGACAGGCTGCGTTCGTAGAAGGCCGGGATCACTGTGTGGCGGGATTGCTTGAGCACCCGTGCCAGCTTGCGGTCGGAGTCCAGCCGGCCGAGCCAGTAGCTCGCGGTGTCCAGCTTGTCACGGCCGGCCAGCAGACGGTCGCGCTTTTTCTGTGCGCGCTTGCGCACCGTTTTCTTTTTCGAGCGCAGATCCGCTTTCAGGGCCGCCAGCCGGCGTTCGATCTTCTGCCGGCCGTCGCGGATCTCGTCGAGGATGTCGGCCAGCGCAGGTGGCGTCTGCGACTGGTCCATGGGCAGCACCAGGCCGATGGCGGCCACGCCGGCATCGTCGAGCTTGCGGATGGCGCGTCCCAGGCGGTCCCGCGGCCACGGCCAGGGCCCATAGGCCTCCAGGGCGCGTTCGTCGATGGCCAGCACCAGCACCCGCTCACCGAGCGGGATGTCGGGTAGCCAGTGCATGGCCAGGGCCAGCCCGCCGCGCTCCAGCTGCTGTGCCGGACGGGTCCAGGTGGCGCCGAGGGCAAGGGCGAACAGCAGGCCCACGAACAGCAGGTGTCCGCCCAGGGCCGGGCGCCTGTTCCAGAGCCGCTTCATCGTCTGTGTCGTCCGCCACGGGGCATGACCCGTTTGTACCCCATTTCGCGGCGGCTGGGAACCGACTTTGGGTCAGGTTGCGCCGTGCCGGGGCGCGCTGGGTCCGGCCCGTCGCCCCTCGAGGCGCACCCAGTCATCGCGTTGAACCGGCGTCTGCATCACGAGCCCCTGGGCGGCATAGGCGTCCAGCACCTGGTCGGCCTGCTCGGCCAGGATGCCGGACAGCACCAGCGTGCCGCCGGGCCGCAGCAGTGATACGAGCCGGGGCGCCAGTTCCACCAGCGGGCCGGCGAGGATGTTGGCCATCACCAGATCGGCCGGCTGTGGCGCCAGCTCATCGACCAGGCCGCAATCGAGCCGGTCGGCTTCGATGGCATTGCGCCGGGCATTGTCCCGCGTTGCCTCGATGGCCTGCGGGTCGATGTCCAGCGCGGTGGCGTGACGCGCGCCCAGGCGCAGGGCGGCGATGGCGAGGATGCCGGAACCGCAGCCGTAGTCGATCAGGTTCCGGCCCACGGGCGGATGCCGGTCGAGCCATTCCAGGCACAGGGCGGTGGTGGGGTGGGTGCCGCTGCCGAAGGCCAGTCCCGGATCGAACGACAGGTTGATCGCACCGGGTTCCGGCGGCTCGCACCAGCTGGGGCAGATCCACAGCCGTTCGCCGAAACGCATGGGACGGAAGTCGTCCATCCAGGCGCGCTCCCATTCGCGGTCCTGCAGCAGTTCCCATTCCTCGCCGTCCCACGCCAGGCCCAGACCGCGCAAGGTATCGATGACGGCAACGGTGTCGGTGTCGGCATCGAACAGCGCGGTGATGACGACCTCGGGCCAGACCGGCATCTCGCCGGGCAGCGGCTCCAGCACCGGGTGATCCTCGGCATCGGAGAGGGTAATGGACTGGGCACCGGCAGCGAGCAGGCCTTCTTCCAGGGCTTCGGCCTGCTCGCCGTGGCAGTGCAGTCTGAGCTGGCGCCAGGGCATCAGAGCCCCAGCTTCTTCTCCAGGTAGTGGATGTCGGTGCCACCACGCTGGAAGGCGGCATCGGCCATGATGTCGCACTGCAGGTCGATGTTGGTACGGATGCCGTCGATGACGATCTCGGACAGTGCGCCGCGCATGCGGGCAATGGCGGTGGCCCGGTCCTCGCCCCAGGCGATCAGCTTGCCGATCATGGAGTCGTAGTGGGGCGGCACGGTATAGCCGTTGTAGATGTGCGAATCGACCCGGATGCCCGGCCCGCCCGGCGCATGGTACTGGCTGATGTGCCCCGGGCAGGGCAGGAAGGTCTTGGCGTCCTCGGCGTTGATGCGGCATTCGATGGCATGGCCACGCAGTACGATGTCCTGCTGCCGGTAGGACAGCGGCAGGCCGGCAGCGATGCGCAGCTGTTCCTTGACGATGTCCACGCCGGTGACCATCTCCGTCACCGGATGCTCCACCTGCACGCGGGTGTTCATCTCGATGAAGTAGAACTCGCCGTTCTCGTACAGGAACTCGAAGGTGCCGGCGCCGCGGTAGCCGATCTCGCGGCAGGCGTTGGCCACCACCTCGCCCATGTGCTGGCGCTGTTCCTCGCTGATGCCGGGGGCCGGGGCCTCTTCCACCACCTTCTGGTGGCGGCGCTGCATGGAGCAGTCGCGCTCGCCCAGATGGATGACATTGCCGTGCTCGTCGGCCAGTACCTGGAACTCGATGTGACGCGGTGTCTCCAGGTACTTTTCCATGTACACCTCGTCGTTGCCGAAGGCCGCCGCCGCTTCGCTGCGCGTCATCTGCACCGCGTTGAGCAGGGCGGCCTCCGAGTGCACCACGCGCATGCCGCGTCCGCCACCGCCGCCGGAGGCCTTGATGATGACCGGGTAGCCGATCTCGCGTGCCAGGCGAATGGTACGGTCGGCGTCGTCGTCGAGCGGGCCGCCGGAGCCGGGGACGGTGGGCACGCCGGCCTTCTTCATTGCCTCGATGGCGGTGATCTTGTCGCCCATCAGGCGAATGGTCTCGGCACGGGGGCCGATGAAGATGAAGCCGCTGTTCTCCACCCGCTCGGCGAAATCGGCGTTCTCGGAGAGA